>NZ_NFLO01000011.1:0-103895 GCF_002160935.1 Drancourtella sp. An12
TCTGCCCTCTGTATTTCGGCATAATGTCTACAAATTCAGGTGCGATATTGTTATTACGCCTAAATCCTTCATTGTAAAACTCACACCGCTTTGTTCCACTCTTGGTTTTGTAATCTGCGCCAAAGTCGCCCTTTACGCTACGGTATTTCTTATACATCTTCATAACAGAAGAATTATATTTTGCCGCCAACGTCTTTAAACAGCTTCCACGCATGATAGAATGAAATTTCCCCAGATTGCATACATTGATTGCTAACCTGTAATAATTGTACAATCCTCTGATTTCAGAATTATATTTACTGATGATTGCCACATCGTCTAATGGCATAAGCGCCCCTCTGTGGAGTGGCTTCCAAATCTCTTTGCCGTTTTCGTCTTTTTTGATTTTAAACGCACCGTATTCGTGCAGTTTCGCAATCCATTTTTCTTTCGGCATATATAACTGCACTTTTCCATACCACACCCGTTGCAGACCTTTTTTCGTCCGCTTTGTGTCCTGACTTCTTGATATTCTTATGTCGTATCCAAGATACCGCACCTTTTCAGAGGAATGGGTAACGTGAGTTTTCTCCTCCGACATTGTGAGATTTAGCTTGTCTTTTAGAAATATCTTTACCTGTTCCTTGATATTTTCAGCATCCTGCTTTGAACCTGTTATTGAAATCAGGAAATCGTCAGCGTAACGGTTGTATTGAAGTCTTTTGTAATTCTCATCCATCTCGTCTAAATGTGGTGTGGACAACATCACTTTCCTTGCTTCTTTAAATGCTGCTAGGTTTGCTTCTGTGCGCTCTATTTCCAGATTTTTCTGCGCTTTCCGATAAGCCCAGCGTACCTTATCATGGTCTTTGTGGACTTTACGGCTTCTTGTATCGCCTTTGTCAAAACTCTTTTTCATCCTTGCCATGAACTCATCAAGTTCATTCAGATAGATGTTGGCAAGTATCGGACTGACACCGGAGCCTTGTGGACTGCCGGAGTACGTTTCATGGTATGTCCACTGTTCCATATATCCTGCCCTTAGAAACTTCCACATCAGCGATATGAACGCTTCATCTTTTATGCGCTTTCTCAAAAGCTGTATTGTGATATGGTGGTCGAAGCTGTCAAAACAAGCCTTAATGTCTCCTTCGATTATCCACTTTGCACCAGTGAACAGCGTTACGATTTCTTTTAACGCTGTGTGGCAACTTCTTTTCGGTCTGAAACCATGTGAATTATCAGAGAATGTCGGCTCATAGATTGCTTCAAGTATCATACGGACAACTTCCTGTAACAGTTTATCGTCCGTTGACGGAATCCCCAATGGGCGCTTTTTACTGCTGTTTTTCTTCGCAATATAAACACGCCTTGCAGGGTTCGGCTGGTATGAGTGGTCTCTCAGCTTCTGAATGAGCTTTTCAATGCGCTCCATGCTCATACCGTCAAGAGTGAATCCGTCTGCACCTGCCGTCATGCTCCCCTGAGAGGTCGCAATATTCTGGTATGCAAGCAGATAGAACTCTGGGTTGTACAGGTTACGGTATAATCTCTCGTACCTGTACTCTTTGTTTTTTGCTTTTTCACTTAAACTTTTCAATACATTTTCGGGACTTCTCATAATGCCTCACGCACCTTTCCTTATTATTTGTATTGAAGAAAGACTGTCTCCCTTCGCCATGTGGACGGCTTTCCCGTCCTCGGACTACTACGGAGACTCTGTTGCCATAGTAAATATTCAGAGTCACTTTTCTCATAGCACTCATAGCCGATTTTCGGCATTTTACCTTAGGCAATCCCCGTTTAGAACTGTAATAACATAAGCCTGTTATGATTTCGGATGTGACGTTCGTCGTTTTCCATTATCCTATGGCTGATTTACTCTGGGTATCTTGTGGATACGCATGGCCGACTCATATCCACCAGAGTACATGCGAGTATAACTTCCTTACGCATGGAGCAACATTTTGCCCAATCTCCGACTGTCATTCAGGCAGTTTAGCTTTCATCCTTATTCATAACTTTTCGCCACTACCACGCAAACACTTTGGAAGTTTCCGTGTTTCGTGCCCTCCGACATGCTACACTCCCCATCGGGTTTCCCCTTTTGGATAAGTCGGGTGACGATAGGGTGCGGATTATTCCGCTTTGATACCTTGCCCTATTACTTGCTCAAGGTAAGATTATTACAGCCCCTTACGGGCGCACTACCATGGAGTTGGAAATGGGGGTGCCGGTGGCAAAGATCACGCCGCGCCCACCAGTCAGCTCGTCCAGGTACTGACACTTCATAAAGAGGTCAGAACTTTTCTGAGCCTCGGTCTGGGCAATGCCTCCCACATTCCGCATTTTTGTCGCCAAAAACAAGTTCTTAAAATAATGGCTCTCATCAATAAAAAGCCTGTCCACGCCAAGCTGTTCAAAAGTGACGACATCATCCTTGCGGCTCTGGTCGTTGAGCTTGGCCAGCCTTGTCTCCAGCGATTTCCGGGTGCGCTCCATCTGCTTGACCGTGTAGCGTTCCGCCTTCTGCGCCTTGGCCTGCTCAATGCCAAACAGAATCTCCTCGATCTGGCGCTCCAAAATGGCCTGCTGGCGCTCTACGCTCATGGGGATTTTCTCAAACTGCGAATGTCCGATGATGATGGCGTCATAGTCCCCGGTGGCAATGCGGCTGCAAAACTTCTTCCGGTTCTGGGTTTCAAAATCTTTCTTTGTCGCTACCAGGATGTTGGCAGAAGGATAGAGTTGGAGCCATTCCGCCGCCCACTGCTCGGTGATGTGGTTAGGCACCACAATCAGCGACTTGGTGCAAAGGCCCAGGCGCTTCATCTCCATAGCGGCGGCCACCATCTCGTAGGTTTTGCCAGCCCCTACTTCGTGGGCCAGCAACGTGTTCCCACCATACAAAATGTGCGCGATGGCGTTGATCTGATGGGGCCGTAAGGATATTTCCGGGTTCATGCCCTCAAACCGGATGTGCCGCCCATCGTACTCACGGGGACGGATACCGTTGAAGGTTTCGTTGTAAATGCGGCACAGCAGTTCCCGGCGATCAATATCTTTCCAAATCCACTCGGCAAACTTCTGCTTGATGAGTTCCTGCCGGTCCTGGGCAATGGCGGTTTCTTTCTTGTTGAGGACGGGCTTTTTCTTGCCGTTCTCGTCCTCAATATAGTCAAATACCCGCACATCCTTCTGATTCAGGGTCTGCTCCAGGATGTGGTAGGCGCTCATCCGCTTGGTGCCGTAGGTGGTGTTGGCCTTTACATTGCTGCGGTCGGCGTTTTTCTCCCGAATACTCCACTGGCCGGTGGCTTCGGAGCGCAGGATTCTGATACGGTCCCGCACATAGTAATTGGGGGTGAGCAGCTCCACCATGAACTGCTGGTACACTTCGACGGGCACCCAGTTCGCGCCAATGCGTACGCCAATTTCGCCAGCGCCCAGGTCCTGGGGCTGGACAGCCTCCAAAGCCTCCACATTTCTGCGAGCGGCTTCTTTCTGATGATCGGGGGCCACTTCCAGAAAGGCTTTTGCCATCCGCAGCTTTTGGCGCACTTTCCCGGAAAGGTACTCGTCCGCTGTGACAAGAGGATAGCGGCTCAGATCGGCCAAAGAAGACAGGATGTCCTCCGGGTTCTCCGCGCAGCGAATATCCCGGTAAATCACCCCGGCAAGTTCCTGTTCCAGTTCCTCCGGGGATTTCCCCGACAGCTCTGCCATATAGTCCATATCCACACGGGCTTTTTCCGAGATGGACACCGCCAACGCTTCACTGGCCGTGTCCACGCTGGTGACAGCCACATGGGGACGGATGGTGCGCTTGGAGAACATATCGGCTTTTCTTTTTAGGTTGCCCTGCTCATCCAACACCTCCAAAGAGCAGAGCAGGCAGTAGCTGGAGTCCTCCGAAAAGGCCAGCTTGTTGCCCCGGCTGTTAATCAGGCCGTACTTGGCGGTAAAGTTGTCGTAAAGAACATTGAGCTTTTGCTGCTCGGCTGCAATATCCTCATCCGGGTAGCCTTCGGTCTGGTACTCAATGAGCCTGCGGACACATTCCCGCAGCTCGATCATGCCACGGATACGGTTTTCCGCCGTGATAGAGACCTCCACCGGGTGCATGAGGCTGTTTTCCCGGTAGTACACCTGCCCGTCTGCAATCGTATAGCTGAAATTCTTCACAGTGGGGTCGGCGGGGATGGAGTGATCTTCCTCCTCGTCCAGTTCCTCCAGCTCGTAGGGCTTGATTTCCGCCTGCAAAAACTGGATGGCATTGGCAAGCTGTTCGGATAAATCTTCCCCCTCGCGGGCTTTGCAGGCGCTGTCCGGCCCGAACCGGGTGGATTCCATCACCATGTCGCCCAGAATCATCTCCGGGTGCTGCACGAAATAGCGGTTCATGCGGATTCCGTTTTCATCTGTGTCCAAATGCACCCAATCCTGGTCTAAGTCGGTGATGTGGTCGCGCTTTTGCAGGAAAATGATGTCGCTGGTCACTTCCGTTCCGGCGTTCCGCTTGAAGGTGTTATCCGGCAGGCGGATGGCCCCGATGAGGTCGGCGCGCTGGGCCAGGTATTTACGGACGGCGGAGTTTTCCTTATCCAGCGTGCCTTTCGACGTGATGAACGCCACGATACCACCAGGGCGCACCTTGTCCAGCGTCTTTCCGAAGAAATAGTCATGGATGAGCCAGTGGTGCTTGTCATACCGCTTATCCAGCACCTTGAAATCCCCAAAGGGGACGTTGCCCACGGCCACATCAAAAAAGCTGTCGGGCATTTGCACGGTTTCAAAGCCGTTTACGGAAATGCTGGCGTTTTGGTAAAGCTGCCCCGCAATCCGCCCGGAAATGGAATCCAGCTCCACGCCGTAGGCTTTGCTGCCCGCCATATCCGCAGGGAGCAGGCCCAGGAAATTGCCGGTGCCGCAAGATGGCTCCAGGATGTTGCCCTGGGTAAAGCCCATCTGAGCGAGAGCCTTGTAGATTCCCTGGATGACCACGGGCGGCGTGTAAAAGGCGGTGAGGGTGCTGGCCCTGGCCGCTGCGTATTCCTCCGAATCCAGCAGAGATTTCAGCTCCTCATAGTGGGGGCTGGTTTCCTCAAAGCAGTCCGCAAGGCCGCCCCAGCCCACATAGCGGGATAGGATTTCCTGTTCTTCGGGCGTGGCCAGCCGTTCTTCCGCTTCGATCTGCTTCAACGTGCGGATGGCGGCAGCATTGGCCGCGTATTTCTCGCTGGGGGTGCCATGGCCCAGGGCGTCATCGGTGATGTGAAAATCATGGCGCTGGTCCCTGGGGACCTCCGGGTGCAGAGTCGTGAAAGTAATGCGCTCACGCCGGGGGCGCTTCGGCGGCGGTGGGAGTGATTCTTCTTTTTGGGGCTGTAAATCGGCCTGCTCTGAGCTGGCTGACGGTTCTTCTGTGGCAGGGGCTTGTTTCGCCTGTTCCATGGACCGTTCATCCGGGAAGTTCCCGTAGACACGCAGCCATCTGTTCTCCTGAAGGTCATAGATACCAGCTCCATCATAGGCAAAGCCATCCTCGCCCTCCATGGTGCCGGCCACATATTTCTGCGCCGCCTGTTCCGCCTCCGCCAGCGTTTGGTAATCCAGTCGTTCATCAACGCCATTTTCAAAGTGATGGTATACCACCACCTCAAAAGGCGGCTCCATGCGCTGGGCGTAGTGGTCGATGTCCTCCTGTGTGAGCCATTCCGGTTTTTCCGGCAGGGCGGCGTAGAGTTCCCGCATTTTGGCGATCTGCTCCCGCACGTTCCCGGCCCACAGGTGCTTTTCCGCCCGACCGCCAGCGCCCAGGAAGTAGTCGCAGTCGGCTTTCAGGCGGCTGAGTAAGCGGTAGTCATCTGAACCATGCTCCGGCGTGGCACCGATGGATTCTAATTCTTCATCAGAAACGGAAACGAGGTCGTCAAAGTCCAGTTCGGCCAATTCGTTTTGGATGAGTTCGTCCAGGCTCTCATACTGCCTGCGCTCCAAAAACCGTCCGTCCAGGTAACGCTCAATGCGGTAATGGACCAGATCGGCATTGACCTGGATGTGGATTTCCTCATCCGTGACAGTGGTGTAAGCAATGCCCACCTTTTCCAGATCACTGAAATCGGCTGGGCTGCCATACTTGGCCTCGCAGAAATCGTTGATAAACTCTTTGGCAACATCCAGAGAAGCAGGTTCCGGCTCCTCAGACAAAAACTCGCGCTCAATGAAGTCGGCAACATCCTGGCTGTTACCTTTGCCGCCATGAGCACGGTAATCCATCAAGCCTTCTTCGATTAGTTCGTTGGAAGCCGCATATCCGGCCTCCTCCAGATAACCGGCGATTTCTTCTATCTGCGCCTGTTCCGGGGTAAGGGCCTGGGGCAACTCCGCGATCTGCTCCATACAGAGGGTGATGTCCACCGCGATTTCTTCTTCCGGGTCCGCATGGTCCAGGAAGGATTGAAGCAGTCTGCGGATTTCCTCTCTCTGAACAAGGTCATGGAGCTGCTGGGCGATATTTTCCACCGCTTGGGCGTCATCTTCGCCATAGCCCATGCGGGAACCGTCAAACTCTCCCACAAAGCGCAGCACCTGGGCGGCCAGCTCCGGGTAGGGGTCTGCCAGTTCTTCTTTTTGAGGCGATTCCTGTACTTTGGGCGGCACGGTGAACACCGGCGCGTCCTGGGTGGCGGAAATGGTCATTTCCGAAGTGTCAGCAATCCGCTGGATTTCCTCCCGCACTGCCTGGGGCATTTCCTTATCGTAAATCTGCACTGTGCGGTCTGAGGCAATGTGGGCAACCATTTTATAATCCCCGTGTTCTTCCTCCAGCCGGTTCCACACAGTAATGCCATTTCCCAGATGACCATAGCCCAGGTCGTAGGCTTTGGCCTGCGGCACGACAGGAGCCACAGGCTCCTTATGCTCTGCAAAGAGCGTGAAGGTTCCCTGCCGAAAGGCGGTGAGGTTTCCAAATGCCTGCTGGAGCAGGGCATACATCCTGTCATCCTGTGGGGTGGCCTCCCAAATGGGGACCATCATCTGATAGATTTCTTCCACACGGGCCGGGTCGTCAAGCTGCGGCTCAATGAGCTTCACCGCGTCCCAATAGTCAAAGCCAAAGGGATAGGGGTGGGGCTGCTCCTGGGGCACGTTCTCAAAGAAAGTGCGGATATTCTGGGCAAGCTGGTGCTTCTCATACTGCGGCATTGCGGCCCGATCTTCATCGGTGAGAAACCGGCATTGGGCGATCATGGCGCTGATGCGCTTTTCCACAGCGTTCCATTTCAGTTCCACCTTGGCGTAGGGTGCAGTAATGCTGCCGTGGCTGAAGGAGACGCCCTTGCTGCGCTGGTAGGTTACATCGTCGTTCCCGCCAGAGTAGCCGCTATACTCACCGTGGTAGTGCTTTAAGAAATTCTCCCGTTCCTTGCGCTCTGTGTGGTTGCGGTAGAATGAATACACGGCCAGCCGGTAATCGGTGCTGCCTTTTCCACCACGCAGAAGATTGTCGATCTCGTCCCCGGAGATAAAAAACCGCCGCTGGGGGTCATACCCCTCTGCGACGGTAAAGTGCAGCGGTTCTCTCTGCAGGTCAGAAAGCTGTTCCAGCAGTCTTTGCGGACGGTGGAAATGGAACCGCAACAGTTCCCGGTTTTCTCCGTATGCTGTGACAAACTGCTCCAGCTCATCCCGCAGGTTCTGCAACCCCTCCGGATGGCCTAACAAATCGCTTATGGCGGCGCTTTCCTCTGGAAATCCATGATTTTTGCCGTAAATGGCATTCACCGCGAGAAGATAACCCGCGTCAGCGGTGCCTTCTGCAAAATCCTGCCGGAGATACCATAGCTGCGCGGCCCGTTGCTGGCGCTCGTACTCGTCCACCCGGTCCAGTTCGCTCTGGGGCATATACCGGCCCAAGTCCAGCAGTTCCCGGATACGGGCCGCCGCCTGTTCCCAGGAGATGAGGGTGGCGCTGGAACGCTGGGCACTTTCGCCCTGGGCAATGCGGATTCCCTCGGCGTTGTACCAGATGGCATACTGTCGGCCATCCAAATAAAAGCCCGCGCCGTTCTCGCCATAGTGTTCCGCCAGAAACCGGGCATTGTCCGGCTTATCCTTTTTGAAATAGGCGCAGATGATGAGGCGGCTGTTCTGGTCGTTGGCACCAATGCACAGCGCCTCGTCGATCACCTGCTGGGGCAGAGCCGGATGAGGGAAAATGGATGGCTGGGCTGTACCCTCGGCCTGGGCTGGCTGGTTGAACGCCGCAAAATCAAAAAGGGACATCTGCTGGCTCTCCTGATCGGGGAGCTGCGGGATGTCCGTCTGAATGAAATATTCTTTTTTGTCAATGAGCTGGGCAATCCACTGGGCCACAATATCCCAGGAAAAAACGGATTCCTTGGTGCGGGATGGGTAAGAGCCTTCCCACATGAGCAGGCCATTCTCCTGGGGCTTATATCCCAGGCGCTGCCCGTCAGCGATGATCTCGGTGTACCGGTCCTGATAAGCGGATTTCAGATATTCTGCCCGTTCCTGAACGTCGCTGTGAACAGAGAAGAAAAGCTCGATCTGATTTTTATTATATTTCAGGTCATCGTCCTTGTTGGCGATGATGGCCATGATCTGCTTTTCATCCAAAAGCGCAGGGAGCTGTTCGCCACCTGCGCTTTCTTCCGGTTCCGGCTCTTGGGTCGTTAGCTGTAAATCAGTTCTGCCAGCACCGTTTCCTCCGCCGCGTTCTGCAGATTGTTCATCATCTGCACCCATTTCATCTGGTCGCTGGCTTTCAGTTCCTCCGTCACGCCCTGAGCCTTGGCCATCTGCGCCACGATCTGCTCCATCCGGCGCTGGGCGGTCTGCTGGATCTCCGCCAGATGGCTGTTCAGCTTGCCGCTGGTCAGCAGGTTGGTGTACGTCACCCTGCGGTGCTCCTTGAGGAACTTCTTCCGAAGCAATGCGTATTTCCCATGGGGAACCGGCTCCTCCTGGGGCGGCAGAAGGTTCGGCAGATTGTAGTCGCCCTGCCTGGTGTAAGTGATCTCGGTCATATTCAAAACTCCTTTCCGGCTGCGTATTTTCCTGTTCAGTTACAGCATACTGGTTTTTCTGCTGAGGTTCAAATGTGCGATTTTCTTTTTGGGGCTGTCTTTGCAGGGCAAGGACCGTGCGGGAAATGGCGGAAAGGCACATCTGGGAGATGTCCCCGGTGGCCACGCCCAAAGCGTTCAGGGTCTGCGGGGTGTTGAAATTCAGCACATCTCGAAAATCCTCATCCTCAAAGTATTCAGACGGGTCGAGGCCGCAGCGCACCAGCAGCATATATCCAATGCTGTTTTGCACCGCCCTGCGGTATTCCACCTCTAGGTTCAGCTCGTCCAGTTCTTCCAGAAAGCTGCCTTCCGTCAGGGTTTTCAATTCAGAAAAATAGTCGGGCATATTGTCCTCCACGGCGTTCTTTGCCGCAGAGAGCAGGGCTTCGCCCAAATCCTCCTTGTGCTCCAGTTCTCCAAAGCTGTTTTCCAGCGTTTCGATGATGTCCGGCGCGTATTCCTCCCGCACCGTCCAAAGGGGGACGGGCCGTGGGAACCGGGCTTCATGGGTATCGGAAATATCAAAGTAATACTTCAGCCGGGGCTTGCCATTGTGTTCACCGTCAAAAACAGCAATGCCGTTTGCGCCCCGGTTTACCCAGCGCCCAAATTGCCGGTTCCATCGCTCGATCTCCAGGACGGCGGTGGCGTCTGGGCGCTGGGCGTAGACAAGCAGTTGTTCATCGAAAGAAAGCCGGTAGTTACGGCAGGCAGAAGCCAGAAACGCCCGCCACTGGTCGGGAGCTGTCACGCTGCGCTGCGTTTCCTGGTACAGCTCCGTCAAGGCTTTATATCGTATCGCCATCGGTTGCCCCTCCTTTTCTTATTCTTTTTTCGCAGCTTTCAGTTCTGCGCTGTAATCCTTATCAGGGTCATATTGATTGCACAGGGAGAGCAGCAACAGCCAGATGGTATTTCCGGCCTCCTTTGGGTACATCCGAAGTGCCACGCAGGGCGCATGGTCGCTGTCAACAAAGGGCCTCCCGTAGCGCATAAACTGGTCGATCAGCTTTTGAGCCATCTCCCGGTATTCTTCATAGGGGTTCTGTTCCGCCTGCTGATGGAGAACCGTCATCAGCAAGTTGAACCAGTCCTCATGCGTATCCAGTTTTACGGGCGGTAAAGACGCCATTTTTATCACCTCATCTTTCCATGGCGGCGGCCTGCCGCTGCCGGGGAATGGAAAACCCGTAGACTTTGGCGATGTCATCGCCCAGCCTGCGGGTCACTCTCGTAATATCGGCGCGGGTTGCAATGCCGCGATATAGTTTTTCTTTCAGCAGTTCAATTTGAGAAGGGCTGGCGCTGTCCTTGTAAACGCGGTAGAGGTAAAAGTTCGTGCCATCGTGGTGGATGGCGTCGCACCGCAGATCGCCCAGCCGGTCCACATACCAGGTGGAATAATCTGTGTCGGAATACAGGCAGTCCCGGATGTTGCCGCTGGGGATTTCCTTATATCCCATGCGCCGACCATTCCACAGGCCCAGGTCGCCTACGACTAAAATCGGCTGGGAGAGCTGCACATTGAGGTTAGCGCACTCATCATCCAGGTAATCCCCATTGATTTCATACATCAAAGAAATGCGCTCATTTTCGGATAAATCCGGGTATTCTGCCTCCAGATCGTCCCGCCAATCCTCATAGTCCAGGCCATAATTGCTCCAGATGACGTGTCTTTCCTCCTTCATCGGGCTCCACCCCGGTCTTTCTGCCTGGGCTTGATAGGCTGCCCCTGCTCGTCATAGTTTCTGGGATCGGCGGCGGGGGTCTGCCAGCCAAACATGGAGCCGGCAAGCATGGCGGCCTCCTGCGCCTTGGTAACGCCGTTCTTCACATTGCGGTCATCTGCAAACTCTCGGTTCTGTTGAGCGTCAGGAGTTGAAAAATCATAGCAAGGGCTGTAGCCTTTTTCGCCCCTGGTCAGAAGAATCAGCTCCCCGGATGAGGGCAGTACACTAAAACACTGCACCGGCAGAGAAGAACGCAGCGGGATCACGCTCCCGTGAGTTTGCTCCAATCGCTCCGCAAATTCGCAGATATGATAAAGGGCGCTGGAATACCCTCCGCTGGTTTCAAAATGGGTTTCGTCGATGAACCGGCAGGTGCGGTCGCGGGTTTCTCCGCCGCCCGTGAAAATGCGGATATGGTCGCCATCGGGAATGCGGAACAGCTCCTTGTAGCCGGGCGTGATAAACCGGATGCCCTGTTTGGCCTTTTCCATGTGGTGTTCCAGAAATCGGGCAACGTAGGCGTAGAGATAAAAGTTGTAGTCTCCATAATTGGGATTGCACCGGAGCATATAGGTGTGCTGGGGCGTCTGCACCTTAAAACCGTACTCGGCGCAGTAGTTTCCCTCAAACTCAGTCTCCGGGTTCTGATAGCAAAACCTGGTCATGCTGTCACGGGTGCAGAGCAGCCCGTCCTTCTCCCGCAGAGTGTTGACCACTTCATCAAACTCCGCCTTAAATTCATCAGTCTTGTATTCACTTCGGTGGTCGAACCAGGAAGTGTAAAACTCCTGGCCGCTGCCAAAATCCCCGCGCAGATGGCCGATACAGCCGGTTTGCCCTTCAAGCTGGCTGCTCTGGTTGTACGCATACAGGCGATCCGCCGGGGTCATGCTGGTGATTTTCAGCTCCATTATCGCTCACGTCCTTTCTTTTTCGCTTGTCGTTTTTGCTCCGATATGGCCTTTTCCCGTGCCTGCCAATATTCGGGGTGGTGAATTTGCACGCTGCTATTGATGACAGCCTCATACGCGCCTGGGCCAAAGTGCTCGTTCACCGGAGCCTGAATCATCTTTTTATCCATCAGCTCCCGGAGAGCCACCTGCGCGTCGCAGTCCTCCTCAAAGCAGAGGTAGCCGCCCTTAACAAAGGCGCAGCCCATCGCTTCTTTTCGGAATATCTTTTCCGCCAATTCCCGGCGCACCATAATTCCGCCATGCCCTGGGGTGGAAACGGAATAAACGCCAGGGCAGAGCGTTTCACATTCCTGGACTTTGCCCCATGGGGAATAGGAAGGGACCTCCGGCACAATGGTGTTTTGCCGCTGCTCCTCCAGGCACTGCACCTCCTCCTGCGCCCGCGCCACCAAATCCTTCTGCGCAGAAAACAGGTCGCTGAAATAGTGGCCCCAATCGTAGTCCGTCCGGTTACTGCATTTCCAGGTGACAAACTGCTGGGGCGCTGTCAAATGAACGCCCAAGACAAATTCGCTGTCACCCACATGACAGGAATCCGTAATGATATATCCGGCATTTTCTCTGTAATCCATCATCGTTCACGCTCCTTCGTGGTTTTCTTTTGAGCCTGTTCCTGCTGAATCGAGGTAAGTCCATGCTTGGCCCAGCCGGGAAGGTCCTCCGGCTGTATCGTTCCCAGCACGTCCATGCGTTCATAGCGGCTCTCTTTGCCAGTATAAAGGTCAACGCAGTAACAGGCTGACCCCCTGCTGTGCGGAGAAGCCCCAAAGCCTCCCATACAGAGCTTGAGCTGACGGGTGGCTCTGCGGTATTCCCGGCGCAGCACCTCCGGCTTTATCACCACGATTTTCCCGTGCAGATCATCCTCATGAGAAATGGGGGTACAGCCTTCCGCCGTGATGGGACGGTCATCTATGCCCTGTATGCGGGGCTTGTTCAGCTCTATGTGGGTTTTCTGCGCTTGCTCGGCAATCCGCTGGCCAAACAACTCCACAATCTCCGGGAAATCATCACTGGCCATCACTTCGCTGTATTCTGCAAACAAAGCGTTCTGCCGGCAAAAGGCGCACATATACTTCATGCCGGTTTCATCCTGTGGATTTTCCCCCAGAACAACCTCGCGGTCGCCAATCTGCACCGCTTGGATAACCTCATAATCACCAGCCATGCGTTTTTCTGTGGAATCATCGTTCATCCCTACGCCTCCATATCCTGTTTGATAAATGCTTTGATTTCCTTTACACTGGCAAAATCCCGTTCATCCCCGGTAAGGTAGCGCACCGCGTCCTGCCATTGAGACAACGGATAGCTGTTCTCATCCATCCGGAACAGCTCCAAAAGGGCCGTCCGCCGCAGGATGGGCGAAAGATTTAAGTCGGAGATGAAACAGCCATGCCGGGCCGCCAGTATGTCCAGCAGGTGCAGTTCACTCATGGCCGCACCTGCTTTCTTCGGCTTCTTTCAGCAATTCCTCCACCAGCCTGCCGCTGCGGACTTTATTCCGGTCTGCCAGCACCTTGTTCTGGACGCACAGCACCGCCCGGATGTTGGGGACGGTAATGCCGGGGATCTCCACCATCTCCTCCGGGGTGATGGTGAGAAGCTGCACCGGGGAATAACCAGCCTGGGCGAATATGCGGAACAGCCGTTGTTCAAATCGTTCTCTCATTTGCAATGCTCCTTTCTTTTTTGGTATGTAAAAGGGGTGGCCCCGCATGGCCGCCCCCGGCTGGTTACTTCTTCCGGCTTCTGACTTTCAGGAAAATCAGGCCGCCGATGATGAATACCACCAGCGCAATGGCAATGATCGTTTTCAATTCCATAAAATCATTCCTCCTAACACAGAATCAAGCCGCAGTTATTTCACGGTGCTTTTGCCCTTCTTGCGCTTACCCACATAGGCCGCAACGCCCAGGGCGGCAGCGCCCATAGCGGACACGCCCATCAGGGCCGCCCACAGCCAGGGCTTGCTGTCATCGCCGGTTTTCGGGGTGTCGCGCAGCTCGTTGTGCATTTCCGCCACGGTGGTCTTATCCGCAAAAATCGTCACCGTCTTATCCGCAGGCAGCACATAGTTGGCGCTGGCCCCATCCGCCACCTCGGACACGGTGTAATCGCCCACGCGCAGGCCCTCGATGAAGATTTCACCGTTTTTATCGGTTTTGAAGGTCTGGTCGTAACCGTTGGCCCCGGTCACGCGGAAGGAGAAGCCCTCCACATTTCCATCGCTGGATGTCTTTTCAATCCGCAGGGAACCTGTCTGGGCCATGTTAGTGAAGCCAATCCCTGCCTCGTTCTCTACATCGTAAATCTTGCCGTTCTCGGTGATCTCCACATAGTAGGCGTTTTCATCCAGCAAGAAGCCCTCCGGCGCTTTGGTTTCCTTTACGAACACGCCGCCGTAGAGGATGTGGGACATCTCGTAAATGCCGGTGCTGGTTTCCTCCAGCTTGCCCAGCAGCTCATCGCCCTCGTCCAGTTCTTTGTTGCCGTTGGTGTCGCGGTACACCTCGAACTCGGCCCCAGTGAGCTTGTTGTCGGGATAATCCTTATCCACCTTCGTCAAACGCAGGTCACCGTACACGCGCTCATTGGCAAGGGAGATTTCCACAACCTGCCCATCTTCCTCCACGGTAACGGGGAGCACTTCATCGGAGAGAATGAACCCTTCCGGGCTTTCCAGCTCTTTCAGCACCCAATTTCCGTAAGGCACACCCGCGAAAGAGAAGCTGCCATCCTCCGCTGAGGTGGCGGTGGCAAGGGCATTTTCTGCGGTAAACTCGGTTTCGTCGCTCTTAAAGAGGCCGATGACAGCCCCGCCCAGGCCCGTGCCGTTTTCGTCAGTTTTGAGGCCCTTGATTTCGCCGCGGAGCAGCTCGTTGGTGACAGCCTCGCCATCATTGGCAGAAATCTCTACCACAGCAATGGAAGGCCCGCCGTACTCAAAGGTGAACGGGAAGGTTTCGCCGTTCAGCAGATAATGACTGTCGGTGGACAGCTCTTTCAGGTAGAAGCTGCCGAAAGGCAAGTCGGTGCTGCAAATGGCCTGGCCGTTCTCATTCACAGAAACGATTTCCAGAAGCCCGTCTGCCGGGATCACGGAACCGTCTGCTGCGGTGATGTCCTCCTGGGCATAGAGGCCAAAGGTCACGGCGGAGATTTCTCCATTCATGCCAATGCCAAAGGTTTCATCCTGCTCCAGCACCTTGTCAAGCGTCACAAGGGCTTTTTGGCGCAGGTTGTAGAAGCTGGCAGAGGTTTCGGTGACTTCCACCTCCTGGCCTGCGTACACCAGCTCTACGTTGGTGACGTTCTCGCCGGTATCCACCATGCCGTGGGGGAACTGGATTTCCTTCACCTGGAATTTGCCCAGGTAAAGGGGCTGGCTCTGGGCCGTCCCGTCCTCGCCGGTGGTGATGGTGTCCACTACCTCGCCCGCAGAGTAGCGCAGGGTCCCGTCCAGGGTGTAGACGTCCTCCAGGGCGGTGATTTCAAACACCGCACCGGGCAGGCCCTGCACCTCGTACACCGGCTGGTAAACGCCTTCGCTTTCTGCCACAGAGGAGAACACCTCACCGGTTTTGCTGACCTTGATGATTCCTTTTTGGGCCATGTTGGGCTTGGTGACTTCGATCACCGTCACGCCGCCTTCTTCGCTGGAATTGTCCTCGGTCACATCAAAGTAAACCGGGGTGCTGTCCAGTACATAGCCGTAGGGGGCCTGGACTTCGACCAGGGAATATCCCGTGCCGTACTCCAGCTTTTCCGGGGTGACAAGATAGCCCTCGGAATTGGTGTAGAACGTATCAATCGTGGTGGGCGTCGGATAGGTGAAGGTCATTTCCACCTTGCTGCCATCCGGGCGGTAAATCTGGAACCCGGCCCCCGCATAGGGAATGGTGACGCCGGTTTCTGCGTCCACCTTGACCACCTTGATGAAGCTCTCAAAATTGGCGTTGTTGATAAGGTAGCGGTAGGTCTGCCCGTCCTGAGCGATATACACTTCAAAATCGTCCATCAGCTCACGGCCTTCCCAGCCCTTGGTCTGGCGGACGATATAGGTGCCATAGGGCAGCTTCTTCGACTGTGCAAAACCGTTTTCATCGCAGATGAGAACATCGCGCTCGGATTCCTTGGCATTTTCATAGCTGCCGGCTGATTTCAAAAACACCTGGAACTCTGCGCCGGATTCCGGGGTTTCGATCTGGGTTTCCCCGTCGTCGGTATGCTTGATGATGGCGATGTCGCCCTTGATGACCTGTTCCGTCACGTCGTTGGCGGTATCGTTCAGCTCAATCTCATACAGCTCCGGTTCCGCGCCTACCTTGTGGATGGTGGAATCCAGCAGGTAGCCCTCGCTGGGGCTGATTTCACGGATTGTCCAGTCCGAATCGCAGACGTAATACCCGGTGGTGAACTGGCCGTTCTCGTCCGTGGTGAAGCTGTCGATAAGGGTGTCTCCCTTATACAGCCCATACACAGCACCGGCCAGGGAACCATCGCCCTGGGGTGCGCCCGTTTCCACATCGCTCTTGGTGACGGTGACGCGGAACTTCTTCAGCACGTTATTCACGCTCTTGTGAGTAACTGCGTTCCACTCGATGGTGGCTGTCTGGGAATCCGGCACCACATAACGGATGGGGGTATCCACCTCCTCCAATACATAGCCTGTGCCGATGAGCACGTTTTCAAAACGCGCCACACCGCTGGAATCCGTCACAGCATACTCATCCACCGGCTGCCCGGAGAGGGATGTGCCGTACAAGTGGAAGGTCATACCCTCCACCAGCCCGTCTTCGCTGGTTTTCGTCACTTCCAGGCTGCCACGCTTCAGCTTGTTGTTGAAATTCACGGTAGCAGTCTGGCCGCTGACGATGGTCACGCGCTGGGTTTCCTGGGGTTCATACTTATCAATCGACTGCTCGGTTACGGTATAAACGCCGGGATTGAGGTCGGTGATGTCAATCTCGCCCGCCTCATTGGTGGTCTTGGTGGCGCTGTACCCCTCGCCAGTGATAGTGAAGTTGATCCCGGCTACCTGTCCGTCCTCGGAAGTCTTAATCAGCTTCATATTGCCGGTTTTCACTTCCAGATTCAGATAGCCTACCATCTGGTCGGAAACGGTTTCCCCGTAGGTGGCAAAGTCCTGCTTGCCGCCGCCAGTAACGCCGTCTGTCCAAACCACAACACCGCTGCGCTGGGCAGTCACTTTTTCCGCCTTAATGGTCACAGAGCCTTTGATGGCCTGGGCGGAAGTGATGGTGAGCTGATTGCCGTCCACAGAGAAATTCAGCCCGGTGGTGCTGCTGGAGAAGGTGTAGTCGCCCAGCACACCGTTGGTATCCGTGAGAGTGAGGGAATACTGCTGGCCGTCCCATTTCAGCTCATAGGCACCGGCGTCTGCGGTGCTGCTGAAAAAGCTGGGGAGCATAGTGTGGCGCTTGACCGCGCTCTCAATGGCGGAATAATGGCTGAAAATCTCGCTGTATAGGGGATGATCGGCGCTGATATATTCCGTCACGTTGTTTTTGCCCTGGGCATTGGCGTCCACATGGTTAAACTGGCTGTCGCGCTCACCCACGACGGTTTCCCAAACAAGAAGCTGGGTAGCGATATATCCCGCGATCTTGCTGGCGTCCTCCGGGTTCCCACTCATCCATGAGGTGCTGGCGTTGCCCTGCCAGCCATAGGTCATAATCCGCCCGATATATTCCTTGATGGTATCCGGTGGGATGGTGGGGTTTAAGTTGGACGGGTAGTTATCCCAGAAATCTTCGCCCCGGCCCGTGTACTGGTCGCCGGTATTCACACCCACACCCGGCTCAATGCAGTAGATGGCCCTGCCATTGAAGGCGTCCTGGGTGTGGACGGAAAAGCTGTCGTTCTCTCCGGTGGACCAGCCACCCAGGAAATTCAGGGCGGGATGGCCCCATCCGGCCTTGTTGGGGTCGCTGGCACGGGGCAGGTCGATCATATACGTCGTCATGGTTTCGCCTGCGGCAAAAGCCGTGGTTCCTGTCCCTACGAACACGCCCAGGCACATGAGCAGGGCCATGAACAGGGACAGAGGCTTTCTCAATGCTTTCATCGTGTTACCTCCTTGAAATGGCCGCAAAAAAAGCACATCGCTCTGGATGTGCTGCTTACGGCTGGATTCTGTTTACGTTCTAAAAAAGAGAGGCGCGCCAGGCGTTCTCCACCTCATCCGTTTTGTCTGCAACCCTGTGGATTCTTGAAAAAACCAGCCTCCCCAAATATCTTCTTTTTTAGGCTGTTTAGGTGGTACGAGGGGGTGAGGTGTGGAGAGGGGGAACAGCGAAAACGCCAGTTCCCTGCAAATGGGCGCACTGCTCCCTTGGTAGTGGACTATCTTTCTAAACTGCGCTGGCGCTTGCGGTAGAGTTCCAGCGCCTTAACAATGGTGTCCTCGATCTTCTGCGTGGGCGTCCCCGGCGCAAAAAACCGGCTGATTTTTTCTTTTGGGATTTTGAACTGTTCTTTTTGATTAGGCTTTTCCTCCTTCATAATAGAAACAAGGGCGTCTTTGGCCAGCCGTTCCCCTCCAGTCTTGGCTTCGGACATCTGGCGCATTTTGATGGCCTGGGCGTGGGACGGGGTGCAGTCCATCTCGTCCATGATAGCGAACAAGTCGGCCTGTTCTTCTTTTCGCAGGTAGGACAGCTCCACCGCTGGGCGCATAGCAATCTGGAGCATTTCCTGGTCTTTCAGGACTGAATTATCTACCAGTTCCAGAATTTCCGGGATAAGATGGGTAAGGCGGATATAACGTCGTATCTGTTCTCGACTTTCTCCCACCTGCAGTCCTAACTCCTCATTAGTTCGTAATCTTTTTTCTGACACCACTGGTGTCAGATTTTCTAATGAAGGCCGCCCAGCCTGCCTTTTCATAGCGTCCAGCTTCATTTTGTAGGCAAATGCCTTCTCCGATGGCAAAATCTGCTCACGCTGCAAGTTGGAGTCCACCATGATAATCGTGGCTTCATCATCGGTGAGCTGCCGCACAATACAGGGGATTTCCGCAAGCCCTGCCAAATCCGCCGCCTTTTTCCTGCGGTGTCCGGCCACCATCTCATAGCCGCCCTCTGGCTTGGGGCGCACCAGGGTGGGGACCAAAACACCATACTGCTTCACGCTTTCCGTCATTTCCTGCATGGCTTCATCCATACGGACCTTAAAGGGGTGATTCGGAAAGTCGCTGATCTCCGCAGGCGAAAGATTGACAACCTTTTCAAGCCGCGCCTCGGCCCGTTCTTCCTCCGTGGAAAACAGGTCATCGACTGAGGGAAGATTGAAGTTTAGCCCGCTGCTTTTCGCCATCCGCCAGCACCTCCTTTGAAAAATCCGCGTAAGCCTGGGCCACCTTGCTCCCCTTGTCGTAGGCGTAAATACTCTTGCCTGCGGCGCTGATCTCTGCGGCTTTGATGGCTACGGGAATCTCGGAACGATAGATTTTCAATACGTTCCCGTAACTCTGCCGCAGGGTATCCGCTGTCTGTCTGGCAAGATTTGTGCGCCCATCCACCAGAGTGAGCAGCACCCCGTCCACCTTCAGGGCCGGGTTGATCTGCCGCTTCACTTTATTGATGGTTTTCATAAGCTGGGTCATGCCCTTGGCAGGGAGATAGTGGGCCTGCACCGGGATAATCACGCTGTCCGCCGCAGCCAGGGCGTTGATGGTAATCATACCCAGGGAAGGCATACAGTCAATGAGAACCACATCATAGTGCTTCTTGACTTCATTGACATAGGTTCTCAACGTAAACTCCCGGCTCATGGCGTTGACCAGGCTCATTTCCAGCGCGGACAGCTCGATGTTGGCGGGCATAAGGTCTACGCCCTCGCTGTGGTGCAAAATGCCCTCATCCGTGGTGAATGGCTCATCCCGGATCACCTTTTCCATGACGGTGGCCAGGGTGGTGGGCAGGCTGTCTTGGTTTTGCCAGCCCAGGCAGGTGGTAAGGTCGCCCTGGGGGTCTGCGTCAATGAGCAGCACCTTTTTCCCCAGACGTGCTAAACCAATGCCCAGGTTCATCGTCGTGGTGGTTTTGCCTGTGCCGCCTTTCTGGTTGGCCAGCGCGATCACGCGGCCATCCCTGGGGCGGCTTCTCTGTTCCGGCATTTTCATGTCCTCCTTCTTCTTAGATTTAGCCGCCCGTTGGCAAGACGGACGGCTATGTATGGGGGAACTCCGAAAGATGGGCATGAAAAAAGCCGCTTACTCTTGCTGAAAAGAATAAGCGGCTCATTAAGCTGCGATATGTAATTTCACATCTTCTTCACCGGGGCGCACATGGCTTTGAGCAGAAGTTCATCCAGGCAGCCGGTGTCCCGGTTTTCACGGAGCATGGTATTGCGCAGGTGATTAAGGCTCTGAATCACAATACTGTTCTCGGCGGGGGTGAGGTATATCTTGAATTTCCGTTTTTTCATAGGGCGTTCCTCCTTTACGCTTTCATTATATGTAGAAAGAACGCTGCACCGCAAATGTGCGAGTTCGTCCACTTGAAACGTAACAGCGGCAACTCAGAAGAACAAGATAAACTGGATTCGGTTTGGTCAAATCCTGACAAATCAGGACATCCCCTTCAAAAGAAAAACCGTTCACAAAGGCCGTCATGGAATCGAAAAAATGAAGGGGGAAATGCCCTCTAAAACACCCCGATTTCGGCTCGCAGTTGCCCCATTTTTTAATCATAACGGGGTCAAAAAGGGCCTGTTGCCCCATTATTAATCAAGAAAAACCGGGTCAGGCAAGGTCAAATCCTTCCAAAATCGGACAAAGGACAACAGACTTTTTGGAAAGGAAAAAGCCCGGAAAACCGCATGGTTCCGGGCTTTTTGAGCATTTTTGAATTGGTTTGTCGGGCCTGTTATCTCTTGCTGAACTGAGGCGCGCGACGAGCAGCCTTGAGGCCGTACTTCTTACGTTCTTTCATACGTGGATCACGTGTAAGGAATCCGTTTGCTTTTAATACTGGTCTGTATTCAGCGTCTGCCTCAAGTAATGCTCTTGAGATACCATGACGGATTGCACCAGCCTGTCCTGTATATCCGCCTCCGTGTACGTTTACTAAAACGTCAAATTTATCTGCTGTTTCTGTAGCAACGAGCGGCTGACGAACTACTACTTTTAATGTTTCAAGTCCGAAATACTCGTCGATATCTCTTTTATTGATTGTGATTTTACCTGTTCCCGGTACTAAATATACTCTTGCGATGGATTTTTTTCTTCTTCCTGTTCCATAGAATTTTGCACTAGCCACTGTAATTTCCTCCTCTCAACCTTTCCTTAAAATGTCAGCACTTCTGGTTTCTGAGCTGCATGAGCATGTTCTGGTCCAGCGTACACGTGAAGTTTCTTGATCATTGCTCTTCCTAAAGGTCCCTTCGGAAGCATTCCCTTAACAGCAAGCTCAATTACCTTTTCCGGTTTCTTTGCCATCATTTCTTTCAGAGTAGTCTCTTTCATTCCGCCAACATATTCGGAGTGGTTGTAGTAGATCTTCTGATCCATCTTCTTACCTGTTACTTTAACTTTGTCAGCGTTGATTACGATAACGTAATCTCCTGTATCTACGTGCGGTGTATAAACCGGTTTGTTTTTTCCTCTTAAAACATTTGCAATTCCAGAGCAAAGACGACCTAATGTCTGTCCTTCTGCATCAACTACATACCATTTTCTTTCAATCTTATCTGGATTAGCCATATAAGTCTTCATTGGTTGACCTCCTGTTTACAATCTCTATTTTCTTCTATAAACTCATGTATCTATTGGGAAATCAGTCCGCTCCGGGGCTTTGGTGCAAACTGTTTTCTTCTCACGCCATACTGCTTTATTATATTATGCTGCCCCTTCTGTGTCAACCTTTTTTTCACTTTTTTTCTTGATTTTTCGGCAGTTTCAGGTCCCGTTTTCTTTTCTGCGCAGGGACCGTTGAATCTTATTTTTTGTCGTGCTAAACTGATACTATTCTTTTTCAAATAGAATAGCACAAACTAACAGAAATGAGGAGGCTTTTTATGTGGGCTTATCATAGTATTTTTTATCAGATCTATCCAATCGGGTTCTGCGGTGCACCGGTGCACAACGATGGCCAGACCGTTCCCCGTATCCGCAAACTGCTCGACTGGACAGATTATCTTTCGGATCTTGGAGTGGACTCCATTCTTCTGAATCCGATTTTTGAGTCCGATAATCATGGATATGATACAAGAGATTTCCGTAAACTTGACTGCCGGCTTGGCACCAATGATGATTTTGTCGAAGTCTGCCAGGCGCTCCACAGCCACGGAATCCGTGTGGTACTGGACGGAGTATTCAACCATGTCGGCCGCGGTTTCTGGGCATTTCGCGATGTTCAGGAAAAGAAATGGGATTCTCCTTATAAAGACTGGTTCTATATTAATTTTGACGGGGACAGCGGATATCATGACGGCTTCTGGTACGAAGGCTGGGAAGGGCACTACGAACTGGTCAAACTGAATCTTCAAAATCCTGCCGTTGTGGACTATCTTCTGGACTGCGTCAAATACTGGATTGACACCTTCGACATCGATGGGCTGCGCCTGGACGTGGCTTACAGCCTGGATCACAATTTTATGCGGCGGCTCCGGAGCTTTGTTTCCGGCATCAAACCGGATTTTGCCTTGATCGGCGAAGTTTTATTCGGAGACTACAATCAGATCGTCAACGATGACATGCTGCACAGCTGCACCAATTATGAATGTTACAAAGGACTTTTTTCCAGTTTCAATGATATGAATCTGTTTGAGATTGCCCATTCTCTGAATCGGCAGTTCGGCCCGGAACAATGGTGTATTTACCGAGGCAAGCATCTCATGACCTTTGTGGACAACCACGATGTCACGCGAATTGCCAGCATTTTGAAACAGAAAGAACATCTGTATCCGGTCTACGGCACGCTGATGACTATGCCGGGAATTCCATGTATTTATTATGGAAGTGAGTGGGGCGAGGAAGGCGTGAAAGCGCCGGACAATGATTACGCACTCCGTCCTTGCTTTGACGCTCCAAAACCAAACGAACTGACTTCCTATATTAAAAAGCTGATTTCGTTCCGCCAGAAAAGCGATGCACTCTGCAACGGTTCCTATCGAAATGTAATGATTACCAACCGCCAGCTTATTTTCGAGCGCAGGACTGACCGGGAACAGATTTTTGTTGCCATCAATGCTGAAGGAACCGAATTTACAGCAAATCACGGCGAACTGCAGGGCGAGGTCCGCGATCTTGCAGCAGACACACGCTTTGCAATGAACGGACAGCTGACCATGAAGCCATACAGCGTACAGATTCTCGTATTTGATCCGGATTCCCACCCGGAATACGATACAGTAACTCAGAAAGAAGCGGAACAAAAAGGGGAAGAAAGAAACATCGAATGTAAAACAGCTGAATCTTATGCTTCTTCCGATTGCACAGCGCAAAACACAACGCTGTCCCTTGCCGACCTTACCGTCGTCCTCGGATCCGCATCCCCAAGACGCACCGAGCTTCTGACCCAGGCCGGAATCCCGCATGTGGTCTGTCCTTCCTCCTGCGAAGAGCACATCACCAGCTCCCGCCCGGAAGACGTTGTGCAGGAACTTGCAGAACAAAAAGCCCAGAACGTCTACACAGACCGGCTTGCCTCCCATCCAGGAGAACCATTTCTTGTGATCGGCTCCGATACGGTCGTATCAAACAACGGAAAGATTCTCGGAAAACCATCCGGCGAAGAAGAAGCACGACACATGATCCAGTCTCTGCAGGATCATACCCATCAAGTCTACACCGGCGTCAGCCTTATCTTCCATGACGGTGCAGACACAAAGACAAATACCTTCTTTGAAAAAAGCGATGTGGACGTCTATCCAATGACAAACACTGAAATTGCTTCCTATCTCGCCACCGGCGAACCATACGATAAAGCCGGCGCATACGGAATCCAGGGCGCATTCGCCATCTACGTCCGCGGCATACACGGAGACTACAACACCATCGTCGGCCTCCCGATCGCACGGATCTATCAAGAACTCAAAAAATGGATACGGTTTTAAATTTTGACTATTATCGGGGACGTGTTCCGGTGCACCGGAACACGTCCCCGATGAACGTAAAACCTCCGCCAGCCCAGTAATTCCAAAGGCTGGCGGAGGTTTGTTGATTTTTTCACAGGTACACGACGTGGGCTATTTTTTGTACCAGATCATGCTTTCGTACGGGCGTAGTGTCCATTTTCCTGTTTCCGGCATGGCTGCATCTTTGTAGTTTCCGAGGATGCACTGGTATCCTGTGAGATCCATATCTGTCTTCCATTCGGTTTCTTTTCCGTAGAAGTTATTAACGACGATCATATTTTCGTTCTGATAGTGTCGTTTATAGGCGAATACTGACGGATGTTCCTGGGCGAGTGGTGTAATGTCGCCATAAGCTACTACGTCCAGTTCTTTCCGAATCCGGATCAGTTTCTGGTAGTAGTGGAAGATGGAGTCTTCATCTTCCAGCTGCTGTTTTGCATTAATTTCTGTGTAATTTGGTGTGACGCCGATCCATGGTTCTGTGGTTCCGTCAGTGAATCCGGCGTTTGGTGTATCATCCCACTGCATCGGTGTGCGTCCGTTATCCCTGGAATGAACCTGTATGATGCGGAATGCATCGGATGCCGAAAGGCCTTTATCCTGCAGGATGCGGTAGTGGTTGATGCTTTCTACGTCCCGGTATTGGGTGATATCGGTGAATTTGGCGTTGGTCATTCCAATTTCTTCTCCCTGGTACACGTATGGGGTTCCGCGGAGCATATGGATGATAGTTCCGAGCATTTTGGCGGATTCTTTCCAGTACCGGCCTTCGTCTCCGAAGCGGGATACGACTCTTGGCTGATCGTGATTACACCAGAAGACCGCATTCCATGCGTTATGCTGTTCCATTCCGGTCTGCCAGTCGAAGAGGATCTGTTTTAACTTTCCGAAATCGGCCGGTACGAGAACCCATTTTTCATTTCCCATAAAATCAACTTTTAGATGGTGGAAGCTGAATACCATGGAGAGTTCTCCGGTATCGGCCCCTGCGTACCGGAAGCAGTTTTCCATGGAAGTGCTGGACATTTCCCCAACAGTGATGATCTCCGTATCGGTTCCGAAAGTCATGTCATGGAGTTCTTTCAGGTATTTATGGATGTTTGGTCCATCTGTGTAAAATCTTCTTCCGTCTCCTTCGTAATCATCCTCAAAACGGTCTTTGCTGATCAGATTGACCACGTCAAAGCGGAATCCTTTGACTCCTTTTCCCATCCAGAAGAGGACTACCTTCTGGACTTCTTTTCGTACATTTTCGTTGTCCCAGTTGAGATCAGGCTGTGTTACATCGAACAGATGCAGGTAGTATTCATCAAACTTTTCTACATATTCCCATGCGCTTCCGCCGAATTTACTTTCCCAGTTGGTCGGTGGTTCCCCGTTTTCTTTCCCTTTTTTGAAGAAGAAGAAGTCTTTGTAATACGGATCTCCCTCCATTGCTTTTTGGAACCATTCATGGCGGCTGGATACGTGGTTGAATACCATATCAAACATCAGACGGATCCCTCGCTTGTCCGCTTTGCGGATCAGTTCTTCTACATCTTCCATCGTGCCGTAACGTGGATCGATATTGTAGTAATCTTCCACATCGTATCCATTATCGTTCTGCGGTGATACGAAGAACGGTGTCATCCAGATGTAATCGACTCCAAGTTCCTGAATGTAGTCCAGCTTCCGGATGACTCCTCTCAAATCCCCGAGGCCGTCTCCGTTGCTGTCATAAAATGATTTCGGATAAATCTGATATACCGTACTTTTCCTGAAATCTGTCGTTTTCATCATACTTTCCCTTCCTTTTTATTCAAACGAGATCACTGTTGTCTTTCCTGCCTCTGCCGTCTGTCCCGGCTTCATCTGAATATTCTTTGCACTTCCTTCTCCTGTCACAATCAGCATGGTGGTTGTTGGATGTCCTGCCGCCTTGATCTTCTCCGGATCAAACTGGATCAGCGGTGTGCCGCATTTGACATGATCTCCCTGAGCTACAAGAAGTTTGAATCCGTCTCCTCCCATGTCTACCGTATCGATGCCTACATGGATCAGAATCTCCATACCATTTGCAAGTGTCAGGCCGCATGCGTGTCCGGTCTCGGCCATTACGATGCTGACTTCCGCATCTGCCGGAGCTACCACTGTCGTGTCGGTCGGTTCAATAGCAACACCGTCTCCCATGATTTTCTGTGAAAACACATTGTCATCTACTTCTTCAATCGGAATCACGTTTCCGCTTAAAATTGCTTTGATTTCTGTAACCGGTTCTGACGGTGTTTCTTCTTTTGCTTCTGTTTCCAGAACCGCTTCTGCTTCCGGGGCTTCTGCCAAAACTTTTTCCCGAGCTTCTTTTTCCACGAGACCTCTGTCTTCTGCTGAAAGTTTCTTCATTCCTACGAAGAATGTCAGCAGGAACGGTACTACGATTGCTTCTGCCATGGCAAGCAGGAAAATCAGATAGAATTCCGGCTTGATGGAGATAATGCCCGGAAGTCCGCCGACACCGATACTCAGCGCCTGAACTCCGCATCCTACGGAGATCATAGCCGCAATTGCGGAACCGATCATACCGCAGATCAGCGGGAATCCGTATTTTAAGTTGACACCGAAGAGGGCCGGTTCTGTAACTCCGAGATAACAGGAGATACATGCCGGAACATTGACCTGCTGTGCCCTTTCATTTTTCTTCTGAATAATGGACATGGCCAGTACACTGGATCCCTGGGCGATGTTGGAAAGTGCGATCATCGGCCAGAGAATCGTGCCGTCATACGTGTTGACAAGCTGTGTATCGATAGCGTTTGTCATGTGGTGAAGTCCCGTCATGACAATCGGTGCGTACAGCAGTCCGAACAGCCCTGCAAACAGCCATCCGAAATTGGACATCAGGCCGCCGTAAACGACATCTGCGATGGCATTCCCGATTGTCCAGCCGATCGGTCCTACTACAGTGTGGGCAATAATTACTGCCGGAACGAGAGAACAGAACGGTACAACAATCATACTGATGACTTCCGGACAATGTTTCTTAAAAAACTTTTCCAGATAAACAAGTACAAAGCCTGCCATCATGGCCGCAATGACCTGTCCCTGGTAACCAATCATCTCTACCTTTGCGAATCCGAAATCCCATACCGGAATCTCACTTGCCGGAGTGTCCGCTACGCTGAATCCATTTAACAGCTGGGAAGATACCAGAGTAAGTCCAAGGATAATACCAAGGATCTGTGTCGTACCCATCTTCTTTGTGATGGACCACACAATACCAACCGGCAGCAGATGGAAAACGGCTTCGCCGATCAGCCACAGAAAGTTGTAAGTTCCTTCCCAGAACTGATACATATCCGCAAGACTCTTTGTTCCATTTTCAAAAAAATTGATCTCTCCGATAATATTCCGGAATCCGAGAATCAAACCTCCGCAGATCAGGGCCGGGATCAGCGGGGCAAAGATCTCGCCAAGCGCTCCCATAATCTTCTGCACCACATTCTGATTTGTCTTGGCCGCCGCTTTTGCCGCTTCCTTGCTGACTCCTTCGATGCCTGCGTAGGAAGTGAACTCGTTGTAAAATACGGACACATCATTTCCTATAATTACCTGATACTGCCCTGCCTGTGTGAATGTTCCTTTTACTGCCGGAATCTCTTCAATGGCCTTCTCATCCGCTTTCTTCGGATCCACGAGTACGAAACGCATTCTCGTCATACAATGGGAAACAGCCTGGATGTTTTCTTTGCCGCCGATCAGCTTTAAGAGCTGCTTCACGTCATTTTCGTATTTCGCCATGGTTCTCTCTCCTTTTCTTTTTATTACGAACTTGTTTGAACAACTTGAATGTAGCATACTTGTTTAAACATGTCAATCGTTTTTTTATAACTCTCTCTTGATTTCTGCATCTCTTCTCTTTATACTGTAACTAAGATGTTTAAACAAGAAAGGAAGTGCTCCATTTGCCAAAAGCGAAATACGATATGATTTACCATGACCTGAAACAGAAAATTGAAGACGAGACCTATCCTTATCAGGAGCTTCTCCCTTCTGAGCACATTCTTGTCAAAACATACGGCTGTTCCCGCAACACTGTCCGCCGTGCCCTGGCCGAACTGACTTCTGACGGATATGTTCAACCCATGCACGGGAAAGGTGTCCGCAACATTTTTCAGCCTGTGGAACAGGCTGCCTTTACAGTGGGCGGGATTGAATCCTTTCAGGAATCCGCTCTCCGGAACAACAAAGTTCCTTTCACACGGATTCTTCAGTTTTCCGAGCTTTCCGCCGATAAAAAAATCGCCAAAAAAACAGGATTTGCTTTCGGGACACCGCTTTACTACATACAGAGGCTGCGTTATCTGGATGGAATTCCTCTGATCCTTGACCACAATTATTTCAATGCCGAACAAATAAAAGGTCTGACCCCGGAGATTGCCCGTCATTCCGTCTATGCTTATCTGGAAAATGAACTTGGAATGACCATCGCAACAAGCAAGCGTACCATGACTGTGGAACATATGACTCAGGTGGATGAAACCTATCTGGATCTGAAAGACTATAACTGTCTTGCCGTTATTACCAATCAGACCTATGATGACAACGGTATTCAGTTTGAATACACGCAGTCGCGGCACCGCCCGGATTATTTCCAGTTCCAGGATGTTGCGGCAAGAAAGAAAAAATAAAGCCATCCGGATTTCCTTGTTTCCGGATGGCTTTGTCCTCTGGCTTTGCTTTTGATACATTTCTTACTTTTATTCAGTTATTCACATGATGATGTGGAGCATAGGAATCTATCGTCAGACCCTTGAACGCATATCCAAGTTTACGGTAATGTTCAATAATTTTCGGGAGCGCTTTTACTGTCGTATCCTTTGCATCAGTATCATGCATCAGGATATTGATATGCTTTGCGCAGGATGATGTTGCTTCCGCGACAAGCTTTTCTTCCGGGACATTATTTCCGCTGGCATCCGTAGAATCACAGTTCCAGTCAAAATACTGATATCCTTTTTCCTGAACCGCTTTTGTCAGTCTCGTCATCAGCCCCGGTACATACTTTTTACTGATGGTATTACTTGAACCTCCCGGGAACCGGATCAGGCAGGACTTCTCTCCGGTGACATTTTCCACCATATCGGATATTTCCTGAAGATCTTTAAAATAATTTTCTTCCGATGCGTAGACTGAAGCATAGTCATGCGTATATGTATGAAGACCGATGGAATGTCCCTTCTCATAAGCAAGACGGATCAGATCATTCTTTTTCTGATTATTTCCGGTAACAAAGAAAGTTCCTTTTACTTTATACTGTTCAAGAATATCAAGAATTTTCTTCGTATTATCCGATGGTCCGTCATCAAATGTAAGATAAACGATCTTCTCATCCCACTCCGGATTTGCTTCCACCGTAATATTCTGCACGATTTCCTCCTGATTTCCGGAACGGTCTTTTGCAGTATAAACCGCCTGATAAGATCCAGGCACGGCAAGATCTACATTTTCAGAATGAATCTCCAGGGATGGTGACGGATCCATATCATCTGTCACAGTTACCCCCTGAGAGAAATCCAGTACCTTTCCCTGCTTCACCGTCAAATCCTGTACTCCCTGTATTTCCGGCTTTTGCGTATCTTTTTTTCTTGTCAGCACCGCGTCTTTGACCGTCTGATTGCCGCTCGCATCTTCTGCCAGGATCTCCACCGTGTAATTTCCTTCTTCATTCCAGCTTCCTTCCTCCGCAAAACGGACCGTTACATCAGAAAGGTCTTCCGTCTTTTCCACAAACATCTCCGGTTTGATTTCTTCTGTCATGTCAGTGGTATAATCCTTTACTTCCAGATCCGGCGGAGTCGTATCTCTCACCTTTACTACCGCTTTTTCACTGTGGTTTCGCCAGGTATAAACAATCGGATAATCTCCTTCTTTCGATATATCAACACTGGATTTTACAGAAACCTCCTCCGGTTTTCCAAACCATACCTTTTTTATCTGGTCCATCGGATCAAATGCCTCTCCCATCTCATGTTCGATCACACCGCCTTTCAGCTTCAGTGGATGTGTGAAGGTATATAAAAATCCTCCTGCGCCGGCTAACACAAGCAGTATCAGAACCGTCAGGCCTATTCTTATAAATAACTGCCGTTTTCTTTCTTCTTTTACGTTGCTTCTCTTTCTGTGTTCTTTCATAACTTTTCTCATGCTTTTTGTATCCTTATCTTATGTTGTCGCTTTTTGTAGTCATCAGAATAGCACCCCCTCCCACCATAGTCAATGAATCATTTTTTAAGATTTCTTAAAATTTATTTATTATATTCATATTTGTATTTAATTTAATAAACTTTCTCTCTATATTACTTGTTTGTTACATAATTATTAATATTTATCTTCAATTTAAGAACATAAAAGGCTGTATCTGCCTGACAGCCACAGCCTTTCTGCTCCTCATGATTCTAATGCCTTTATCCTTTGATATGGAATGCGTCAAATCCCGGATATACCGCATAACGGGACGGATCCTTGTCACGAAGTTCCAGAGCTTCAAATTCACCAGTGGAAGCCCCGCCTTGGTCACTGTATGAAATTCTTCGTTTACTTATCTTTTTCTGTCCTATACAAAAAAAGAACCAGAGGAACTACTCCTCTGATTCTTCAATCTTTTCCAGTATTCGTTTTTTATAGGAAAGGAACTCTTCTGTCAGCTGAAAATCGTTTCTTCTTGGTTTTGGCTCTTCAATGCGGATCTCATCGATGATATGTCCCGGTTTCCCGCCGAGGATATAAATCCGGTCCGACAGAAGCACCGCCTCATCAATATCATGGGTGATAAATACGGTAGACAGATGAATCTGCTCCATCACATCCAGATACCACCGGTGCATGGACCGTTTTGTCAGCGTATCCAGCGCGGAAAACGGTTCATCCAAAAGAGCCAGTCTGTCTGAAAACAGGTAAGTCCGAAGAAGCGCCGCCCGCTGCCTCATTCCTCCGGAAAGCTGTGCTGGATATTTTTTCTCAGTCCCGGCAAGTCCGAATTCTTCAAAATACGGGGCCGCTTTCTTTCTTGCTTCTTTCTTCTTCATGCCGCCAATCACAAGGGGAAGGGCAACATTATCCTCCACCGTGCGGTACGGCAGAAGCAGATCTTTCTGAAGCATGTAGCTGACATTGCCCGGCTTTCCCGTGATCTCCTCCCCGTCCAGAAACACCTGTCCCCGGTCCGGCTTCAGCAGTCCGGAAATCACATTAAACAGCGTCGTTTTTCCGCCTCCGCTGACACCAAGAAGGCTCACCAGCTCCCTGTCATGGATCTCGATGGAGATATCCTCAATAATTGTCCTTCCATCAAAGGATTTTGTCACACCTGACACTACTAAATCTGCCATCTTTCCTCCTTGCTACTCCGGAAGATATTCGTTGGAAAATCCGGTATTTTCCGGAATTTCGTTCTCGGTAAGTCCATTCTCATTCAGCCAGTTGTAAAACAGATTCCAGCGATCCGGATCGATATAGCCCCATCTGTCCGCATCTGCGATATACTGATCTTTCAGATATTCCTGGCTTGCCTTTACAAGCTCCTGATCAAGTTCCGGTGCTGCCTCGCACAGAATCTCCGCCGCTCCATCCGGATCTTCGATCGCATCTTCATATCCTTTCTTCACCGCACTCAGGAATTTCTTCGCGGTCTCCGGCTCTTTTTCCAGAAACTCGTTATTTCCAATAATTACCGGCGTATAATAGTCAAATGCCGGGTTGATATCCTTAAAAGCGAAATAATCGGTTTCCAGTCCTGCAACTTCCGTTGCCACACCTGCCCAGGCATAGAAAATCCAGATGGCATCCACGGATTTGGATTCCAGAGCGGACACTTCGTCCGTCACGGTACTTGGAATCAGCTCAACTTTACTGAAATCACCGCCGTCTGCCTCCACAACATTTTCCATCATTGCTTTCTCGATCGGAGCGTCCCAGGTGGCATATTTCTTTCCCTCCAGGCCTTTCGGAGTATCCATCCCTTCGCCCTTTCTGGAAATAATGCCTGATGTATTGTGCTGGACAACCGCTGCCACCGCTGTCGTCGGAAGTGCATCTTCCCCTACAACACCCGGCGCCATCGTATCCTGGAAGGAAATCCCGAACTGAGCCTTTCCCGAAGCAACCAGCGCATCCGCGCCATCCTCCGGTGGCTGTACAATTTCCACTTCCAGACCTTCATCCTCAAAATATCCTTTTTCCTGCGCCACATAAAGGCCGGTATGGTTGGTATTCGGCGTCCAGTCGAGCACGAACGTAATCTTTTCTTTCTCATTTTCCCCCTGCGAGGTTTCACCAGAACCACAGGCAGCCAGGGAGAGCGCCATACATCCTGCGGTTAATACTGCAACAATTTTCTTTTTCATCTAATGTTTCTCCTCCGTCTGTTCCCAGGCCATGCACTTTTTCTGCAGCAAATCTACCAGCTTCATCAAAACAAGGCTGATTACCGAGATCAGCAGGATCACCGCAAACATTTTATCAAATGCAAATGCCTTTTTTACCCTTGTCATATACACGCCAAGACCGTTAAATCCTCCGAGCCACTCGGAAATCACTGCTCCTACCACTGAATAGGACGCCGAAATCCTTAGGCTTGAAAAAAACTGGCCCATGGCTCCCGGAAGCTTGATATACCGGAAAATCTGAACTCTTCCCGCTCCCATGGAACGCAGAAGATTGATCATGTCCCGGTCCGCCGACCGGAATCCGTTCAGAAGTCCCACCGTCACCGGGAAAAAGGTCACAATGACAATCAGAATCACCTTTGGAAGCATCTCATATCCAAACCACAGCACAAGAAGCGGGGCAATGGCTACCGTTGGAATCGTCTGGGTAACGACAATCAGCGGGTAGAGAGCCTGATACAGTCGGTCAAACCGGTCCATGATGACTGCCATCACAAAGCCCAGAACCACCCCGCAGAACAGACCGAGAAATGCCTCTGCAAGCGTCACTTTCGCATGTTCCATCAAAAGTGGGAAGTCACTGATTAAAGCCTGTACCACCTCCACCGGCGACGGCAGCATATATCCCGGCACCAGGCCGGCCGAAGCTGCCACCTGCCATATGACGATGATGACCACAAGGGCCGCAGCGGACCAGAGCCTACTCGTGATGCTTTGAAACTTTCTTTTCAATGGACAGCACGTCTCCTTCCGGTCTGTAGCTGACTTTGATATACGCTGCTACATGCGGCGCGCCTGCACGCACAGCAATGTGCTGACATTCTTTTACAATGTCCATCAGCTCATCATAATCACCCTCTATTGTTGTCTCGAAAGGTCCCACGTAACAGTTCAGGCCTGTACTTTTGATATAGGCAATTACCTCGTCTACAATACGAATCAGTTCCTCATCGTTTGCCGCGTCCGGTAAGGACTGGATTGCTACACTTGCATTCATTTTCTCTTTCCTCCTGTAAATTTATCATAATGAAACAAAGTGGGTAAATCACAAAAAAACTCTGCCGGAACGCCTCCGGCAGAGATATCTTATCGTCCATGGGTACGAGACTGGTCTTTTCGTCCATGCAGTACTCCACTTCTGCAATATGCTCCCTACGCCGGTATGATCCGGATCAGGTATGAGGGTAAAAGACGCATGCCGGTCCTACTCTCAGCCGGACTGTCTCCGGCTCCCCTTTGTCCTGTATTAGTCTACGACACCTTTCTGCCTGTTGTCAAGAATTTCCTTTATTGGGGACGTGTTCCGATGCATCGGAACACGTCCCCAATGATATGATTAATAAACACTCTTTATTCTTTTATATAAATCTTTTCTATTGATCCGATGTACATGGTATGGTAATCGCGGTCGGAGTACCATTTTGCATCGTTTTCTTTGACATCGAATCCTTCCGGACTCATGAATTGATGGTACTGTTTTTTGCAGAGGATGATAAGTTTTGCCTCTTCGAATGCTGCGGTTCCTTCTACGTTCACTGGTGTGAGTCCGGCTTCTTTGATTTTGTCCCGCTCTCTTCCGGATACGGTTCCGCATAAATTCAGTGCTTTCCGATATGCTTCTTCAAAAAATGTGATGGTGAAGTATTCTCCCTGATCGACAAATTCTTTTGTGTACCGGGTCTGGCGGATGTAGGCTGTAATTGATGGTTTTCCCCAGATCACGCCCATGCCTCCCCAGCTTGCTGTCATTGTATTGCAGTGTGTTTCATCTCCTGCTGTAATCAGCATCCATTCTTTTCCGATGGCGGTAAATGGATTCACATTCAGTTCTTCCGGTTTGATTTCTTTCCATCCCATGGCAGTGTTCCCCTTTCTTTTCTTTCAATATTTCTATGATACGCTATCATACCATTTCTTCTTTTCGTCCGTCTACAGTCTCCTGCTCATCCAGGAAATGTTTCTTTCTCAGTTCTTCTTCGATGGCATCGAGGATTTCTTCGCTTTCGGCGCTGATGGTGTGAAAATGACTTCCGCTTGTAATGTTTTTCAGCGGACTGGACTGCCCGGCTTTGATGTCTTCTACAAAATCCATCACCTGTTTTCTTGTCCGGATGCCAAGTTCGGCCCGCAGGGTTCCGTACACGTTATGGCTGATAAATACATCTTCCGCAGTCCCGCCGAAATCCACAATCGTATTCAGTTCTTCCATGATCTCATCGTCTGTATGTTTCACCCGGATGACTCTGCTGGCTCTGTGGCTTCCCTGGCAGATGTATCCCCGGCAGGTGGAAACAATCTCATTTCCGGCAGCCCGAAGCACCGCGATATCCTGCACAATTACCTGACGGCTTACTTCAAAGTTTCTGGCAAGCTGAGTTCCGGATACCGGGCTTTCACTTCCCTGAATCTCTTTTAAAATCTTCTGTCTGCGAACTTCTCCGTCCATGGCTTTTCATCCTTTCTCATCGTCCTTCGCCTAGTCAACCGGATGCAGGTTTTTCAGCGAAATGTCCAGAATCGGAGCGGAATGAGTCAATGCTCCGCTGGAAATATAGTCTACACCTGCTGCCGCAAGCTGTGCAGCATTTTCTTTTGTCACGTTACCGGAACATTCTGTGCTTGCTCTGCCGTCAATATAATCAACTGCCTCTTTCATCATTTCCAGAGACATGTTGTCAAGCATGATAATATCAGCACCCGCTTCCACCGCTTCTTTTACCATCTCCAGAGTTTCCGTCTCCACCTCGATCTTCCGTACAAACGGTGCGTACTCCCTGGCCAGTTCCACTGCCTTTTTAACGCTGCCTGCCGCCCCGATATGATTATCTTTTAACAGTACGCCGTCGGAAAGATTGTACCGGTGATTATAGCCGCCTCCTGTGCGGACGGCGTATTTTTCAAAAATCCGCATGTTCGGCGTTGTCTTTCTTGTGTCAAGCAGTTTAGTCTTCGTTCCTTCCAGAAGTTTTGCCACACTTCTTGTATAGGTGGCGATTCCGCTCATTCTCTGAAGATAGTTTAAGGCCGTGCGCTCCCCGGAGAGCAGTACACGAATGTCTCCTGCCACAACTCCCATCTTCTGACCTTTTTTGACTTCATCTCCATCTTTTACAAACAGGGTGACCCTCGTAGATGGATCCAGCAGAGTAAACACTCTTTCAAACACCCAGAGCCCTGCAATGATACCGTCTTCTTTGCAGATCAGATCTACTTCTCCTTCACGCCGTTCTCTCATCACCGCATTGGTAGTGATGTCCTCGCTTGTAATATCTTCCTCCAGTGCCTGCATGATCAGTTTATCTGCCACCAGTTTCATCGTAATCTCATTCATCTTGCTTTCCTTACCCTTTCTATCTCATCCAGCACTTCCTCCCGGTATATCTGTGGAAGTCTGTCTTTTTCCTTTTGAATCTGCGCCTCTGCCGCTTCTGCAAGTCCTGCCGTCTCTTCCCGGCTTGCATCGTTCTCCTCCCAGGTCTCCGTCAGATGTCTGGCTGCTCTCGCCCCGAACACCAGGCTTTCCAGAAGGGAATTGCTTGCAAGACGGTTTGCTCCGTGCACACCGTTACAGCTTGTCTCCCCTACTGCGTACAGATGCTCCATTGATGTCTTACTGTGTTTGTCGACATGAATTCCTCCCATGAAATAGTGCTGTGCCGGGACAACCGGAATCCAGTCTTTTGTCACATCGTAGCCTTCTTCCAGACAGCGCTCATATATATGCGGGAAATGGCTTTTGATGACTTCTTCTCCCAGAACGGTCATGTCCAGCCATACATACGGCGTCTGGTCTTTCTCCATCTGCTTTCTGATTTCTGCTGTAAGCAGATCCCTTGGAAGCACCTCATTTGCAAACCGTTTTCCGTCCGCGCCATAGAGCTTTGCTCCCTCACCCCGCACGGACTCGGAAATCAAAAACCGGCGTCCCGGCTTTTTGGAATAAAGCGTCGTCGGATGAATCTGGATATAATCAATGTGCTCCAGCTCGATATGATGACGCAGGGCAAGCGCCAGCGCATCCCCGGTCAAATGCGGATAATTGGTCGAATGCTTATAAAGCCCTCCGATTCCGCCTGTTGCCAGAATCGTATACTCCGCCTCCAGGAAACAGTCTTCCCCGTCTTCCTGCGAAGCCACGACACCATAACACCGATTGTCCTTTTCCACCAGATCCAGCATCGTCACATGTTCCAGAATAGTCACATTACTTCTTGTCCGGACTGCTTTCAGAAGTTTGCTCGTAATCTCCTCCCCGGTAATATCCTCGTGAAACAGAATTCTCGGCTTGGAGTGGCATCCTTCCCTTGTATAATCGAATTCTCCGTCTTTTTTCGCAAAATCCACGCCGTAATCAACCAGTTCCCGGATCACGTCTCTGGAAGACCGGATCATAATATCCACGGATTCTACCCGGTTCTCATAATGCCCTGCTTTCAGTGTATCTTCCATGAAACTGTCGTAGTCCGTATCGTCTCTTAACACACAGATTCCGCCCTGTGCAAGAAAGGAATCGCTGTGCTCCACCTCATCCTTCGTGATCATCAGGACCTGTCTGTCTTCCGGCACATGGAGGGCGGCAAACAGTCCGCTCGCTCCGGTTCCTACGATCAAAATATCTGTCTGTATCGTTTTCATTTTACACACCCCTCTGTTATTTCGCAAGCTTCAGCATCTGCTCCATGGCATGTTTTGCCTTTTCACTGACTTCGGCATCCACCTGCACCTCATTACTCTCATCCCGCAGACAATCCCGGATTTTCTCGAGTGTCACCTTTTTCATATCATGACAGCACTGTTCCTTCTGAATCGGGTAAAACTTCTTGTCCGGATTCTGTTTCTTCAGTTCGTACATCACTCCGGTCTCCGTTCCAATCAGAAATTCTCCGGCATCGCTTTCTGCCGCCGCCTTGATAATGCCGGAGGTACTTCCTGCATAATCTGCAAGATCCACCACTTCTTTCGGACATTCCGGATGAACAAACACCAGGGCATCCGGATGTGCTTCTTTGGCGCTTAACACTTCTTCGGCAGTCATCTGATGATGTACCGGGCAGTACCCGTCTCCGAGAATAATCTCCTTTTCCGGTACCTGAGCTGCCACAAAACTTCCCAGATGCTGATCCGGTATAAAATAAATCCGTCGATTCGGCAGTGCCTTTACCACCTTCACCGCATTCGCCGATGTCACGCAGACATCGGAATACCGTTTAAGTTCCGCAGTCGAATTAATGTAACATACCACTGCCAGTTCCGGATCACTCTCCTTCATCGCTTTGATTTTTTCCACATCGGCCATATGTGCCATGGCACAGTCTGCCGTCGGATCCGGAAGCAGCACTTTTTTCTCCGGATTTAAAATCTTGGCACTTTCTCCCATAAAAGAAACTCCTGCAAAAACAAGAATCTTTGCATCCGTCTCCTTTGCCACCTTGCTCAGATAAAACGAATCCCCGGTATAATCTGCAATCTCCTGTACCTCATCCGGTACATAATAGTGTGCCAGTATCACGGCCTGTTTCTCTTTTTTCAGTATCTCAATCTCTTCTCTCAAAGAACTCATTGCGGTTTCCTCCCGTATCTTTACTCATTTACACCGCATTATACACCTGTTTTTTACAGGTGACAAGACACCTGTTTCAGAATTGTAAATTCTGCTGGCAGAACAAAGAAAAATAAGGACGATTTCAATCGAAATGACAATACAGGAAAGAGAATCTGTGGTACAATAAATTTTCAGGAAATGCGAAAACCTTACGGACAGAAAGTACAATATCTGCGAAGTAAAAGAGACATAAATAATCTACTATAAATAGGAGGTGCAACGAATGGAAGGTGTAAAGCGCTATTGCGTTCGTCTTCTCACTCATAACGAACAGTGGAAGGAAGAATTTCAAAAAGTAAAGCAGTCTATTCAGGAGCAGTGGGCTGATAATGTTCTCGATATCCAGCACGTTGGAAGTACCGCCGTCCCTCTCATCTGTGCCAAACCGATTCTCGATGTGGCTGTCCGGCTCCGGTCGGTTCGGCAGTTGGATCCGTCTTTTCTCGAAGCACTCGGTTATGACTACTGTGGAATCCAGCACGGAAATCCTCTTCACCACTTATTTGTCCTGCGTGGTCCCGGTGAGATTTCTCTTCAGCATATCCACTGTTACGATCAGACCGCCCCGGAATTTGACCGGATTGTCGGTTTCCGGGACTATTTAAACGCCCACCCGGATGCTGCAAGGCTGTATGAAGCATTAAAAAAGGATCTTGCCGAAAAATATCCGGACAACCGTCCGGCCTACACAAAAGGAAAAGAGGATTTCATCCAAAATATCTGTGAAAAATTTTGAGTATAAAAACAGCCGGCACGTTTTCGTACCGGCTGCTTTTTACGCGCTTATTTTGTTTATCGTTAATGTGCATGCATAAACATCATGCCGAGAAGGATTCCAAGAACCGTAAAAAATGCCGGCGTTTTGCCTCGATAGAGAGCGTTTGCCTCCGGCAGAATCTCGCCAAAATTGACATAGAGCATGGCTCCTGACGCAAAGCTTAGGCTGATAGCAAGTCCCATCTGACCCATATCACCAATCCAGTACCCAAGGACGCCTCCGACAATGATCGCCGCCCCGCTCAATGCGGTCAGCAGGACTGCTCTGCCTTTGGACATTCCCGCTGCCAGAAGAGGTGCGCAGATCGCCATTCCTTCCGGCACATTGTGGATCCCGATAAAGATGGCGAGAGTCAGGGCCGGGCTTCCGATCAGGCTTCCGTGGCTTACCAAAGATGCACCGATCGTCATGCCCACCGGAATATTGTGACACGCCACTGCAACCATCATTGCGACTCCGGCAGTCATCATCTTCCGGCTCATACGGCTTTTTGCCTGCTCTGCCTTCTGATCCATCACCCGTTCCAGAAGATAGACGGTCAGGAAACCAATGATCACAAAGACGGCAATCCCACCTTTGGACATTCCGGTTTCCAGTGCGTCGTGAAACAGATCCAGACAGACAATGCTGATCATGGTTCCGGACGCAAAGCTCAACAAAAGACTCATCGCCTTATCCGAGCCCTTCCTTACCGTCGTGCTGAGCGCCGCTCCGATTCCGGTTCCTCCGATTCCCGACAATGCTGTCAATACAATAATCGTAATAAGCATTTTCATATTATTTCACCACTATTTTACGGAAATTTTTCTTTCCTCTCCTTAAAACAAAATCTTCTTCAAAATCTTCCTTCGTGTATGCGGTGTAGGTATCCGTTACCTTTTCGCCGTTGACTGCGGCTCCTCCCTGCTGTACTGCACGTCTTGCCTCAGACCTGGACGGTACCAGGCCGCTCTTATGGAGCAGAGTCAGGATATCGATTTTTCCGTCTGTAAAGTCTTCGTCAGTAAGCTCACAGGTCGGCATCTCAGCTGCGCTTCCGCTGGAGAACAGTGCACGGGCGCTGTCCTGTGCCTTCTTCGCCTCTTCCTCTCCGTGAACCAGCTTGGTCAGCTCGTATGCAAGAATCTCTTTTGCCTGATTTAACTGGCTGCCTTCCCAGGAATCCATCTTGTCAATTTCTTCCAGCGGAAGGAAGGTCAGCATACGGATGCATTTTAATACATCGGCATCCGCCACATTTCTCCAGTACTGGTAGAATTCAAACGGAGATGTCTTGTTCGGATCCAGCCATACCGCTCCGGACTGTGTCTTGCCCATCTTCTTTCCTTCAGAGTTCAGAAGCAGTGTGATTGTCATGGCACACGCATTCTTTCCTAATTTCCGGCGGATCAACTCGGTACCGCCAAGCATGTTTGACCACTGATCGTCCCCGCCGAACTGCATATTGCAGCCGTATTTCTGGTACAGCATGTAGAAGTCGTAGCTCTGCATGATCATGTAGTTAAATTCCAGGAAACTAAGTCCCTTTTCCATTCTCTGCTTGTAGCACTCCGCACGCAGCATGTTGTTGACACTGAAATGCGGTCCCACTTCACGGAGAAAATCAATGTAGTTCAGATCAAGAAGCCAGTCAGCATTATTTACCATGAGTGCTTTCCCGTCTGAGAAATCAATAAATTTACTCATCTGCTTTTTAAAGCATTCACAGTTGTGCTGAATCTGCTCCGGCGTCATCATGGAACGCATATCTGTTCTTCCGGACGGATCCCCGATATATCCGGTTCCGCCTCCTACCAGGGCGATCGGCTTGTTCCCTGCCATCTGAAGACGTTTCATCAGGCAGAGCGCCATGAAATGCCCTACATGAAGGCTGTCCGCTGTCGGGTCAAACCCGATGTAAAAAGTCGCCTTTCCGTTGTTGATCAGCTCTCTGATCTCTTCTTCGTCTGTAACCTGAGCAATCAGGCCTCTTGCTTGCAATTCCTCGTAAATCTGCATCTTCCTTACCTCTTCTTTCCTTATATTATGTGAACATGATCTGTGAAATTCGTCCGCTTTCGCGTCTATTTCGGCCCTGCCGGGAAATTTCCCCGGACAAAGCGCCCCTCTTTTTCCACCTGTTTCACAAAACGGTTCACTTCTTTTCTTGTCTTTAAGACAATCAGCTTGGTGCCGGAAAGTTTCTTCATATATCCATAGTAATGCGCCTTGCTTCTCCGGTCAAAATTCCAGATCCGTTTTAGAAATCCCGGATCAAACTTCTCCGGACATCCCGGATTCATGCTCGGCCTTGGCTTCCCGTAATTTGTGATCACCCTTCTTAGCACGCTCAGAATGCAAAACCACCGTTTAAAATCCAGATAAATCACGGTGTCGCACACATCCATCCGATGCTCCACTGTCCGTGGAAAATTTCCGTCCATGATCCATTCCGGCTTGCGGATCTCGCTTTGGGTGAGCCGGTCAAACTCATCGAAAGGCTTCCGCTTCCACCCGTTGTCCCATGACAGCGCATCCAGGTAGACAACCGGGAGATCCATGATCTTCCCAAGTTGCCCGGCCAGCGTAGACTTTCCGCTTCCGCTGCACCCGAGAATAACGATCTTCTTTGATTCCTGTCTGTTCTTTCCCCGGCAAACCGGGTATCGCTCTTTTCTCCGGTCTTCCCTCAAAAAAACTTCCATCTTTTCCCTGAGTCGGCAAAACCGCTGATAGATCGGAGGGGCAATCTTTCCTTCTTCTCCCATCCGGACAAACTCCGAAAGACTCACCCACCTGGCATCTGCGGTCTCTCCTTTCTGAAGACGGATTTCTTCAACAGGAACAGTTTTTCTGACAATGTAGAAATCGATAAACGCATACTCTTCCATCTGGGAATCCAGAAGATGAAGCTCGTTTTCCCTCACCCGGATCCCGGTCTCCTCAAACAGCTCCCTTACCGCTGCCGCCCTGCTTTCCTCGCCGGCCTCCAGAGCTCCGCCTGTATTCTCCCATGTTCCCGGATACTTCTCCTTATCCGGAGAACGCAGCGTCAGCAGGATCTCATTTTGGTCATTGACGACACACGCAACCACAACAATATGAAATTCTCCCTTTACCATCAGATCTTTCCTGCCCGCCTGCTTCCCAAGCGGCTGCCGGTTTTCATCAAATAAATCCCATACCTCCATGGCCTGTAACCTCTCAGAACAAAGTTTCCTGGAACAAAGTTTCCTGTTAAATAAAAATCCCCCGTCCTTAGAAAGGACGAGGGTTATGCTCGTGGTACCACCTTTTTTCCCGGAATCAATCCGGCTCAGTAAGACATCTCCTTCCTCCACTCACCATGGAATCCCGGAAATATCCCGGCACTATAACGTGTGCCCTGACGTCACAGCCTACTTACTTTCGGTGTGAAGCTCCAAGATGTATTCACAACAAACTTTTCCTGCACCTCTCATCAACCGGTAACTTTCTGTCTGAACCTGATCTGCTGCTACTTCTTCTTTTCTTCGCCTGTTTTCCTATACGCTTATGTCAAATACTAACCGATTCCCGTGCGCTTGTCAAGCCTCTTTTTCGTGTTTACGCTTTCCATTTCCGTATTTCCATAAGCCCTGGAACCAGAACTTTCGCACTCGTCTCCAGAATAATCCGGCCTTTTTCGGCCGTAGCTCCGCCCGGATCGCCTCCGATACCGATCGGTTTCCCTTCCGCTGTCTTCCAGTCTTCTGAAACCCATCCGATTGTAACATTTCCTCCGGTCTTCAGCGTTTGATTGCCTACAAACGCACTTGGTATTCCCGCCTCGGAAGTCTCCAGCTTCACCAGTGTCTCGTCGACCGCCATCACCATGGATGTCTCCATTTCTCCTCCATGAAAATCGTAATGATTGCCTTCTGATATTGTTGCCTGTACATCCGGATGTCCAAATGCTCCCGATGACAGAATAAACGGCGACATTCCAAGTTCACTCCGAAGCTCACGGCTTAAGATCTGAATCACCGGCAAATTTCCTCCGTGACATACAAGAAATGCGATCTTCCGAAAACCATGGCGGTAAAGGCTCTCACTGATATCATAGAGCAGATGATAGTACGTATCCGGCTTTAAAGTAATGGATCCGCAGAAATTCTTGTGCTCTGTGCTCAGGCCAACCGGAATAACCGGAAACGCAAGAATCGGGAAGTCTGCTTCTCCGGCTTCCTCCAACGCTTTTCCGAGGTATTCCACCATTGCTTCCGCAATGATGTCATCTGTCCCAAGCGGCGCCTGATTTCCATGCTGCTCCAGTGCTCCCACCGGAATCAGGACGATCGTCTCCTCCTTATCCACCTGTTCCATTTCCAGACGCGTCAGTTCTCTGTACTTACGAATCATACCGTTCCCTCCATCCTTTGACAACTCCCACTTCTTTCAGCCTGTCATACAGAAGATATCCCACAATATAATTCAGCAAAAGCTTGATCAGATTGAACGGGATTGTCGCCAGTATGAGAAACAGCGGAAGATTTCGAATCAGAGGATTGACTGCTCCCACGGTGCGGACCACTTCATCCAGAGAAAGGCCCATCGCCGATGCATAAAGCGGAAGTGTAATGCACGCATTCAGGACACAGGAAAACGCAATCCGGACCGGAAGATTGATCCCAAGCGAAATCACTGCCGCCTTTCTCGTCTGTCCCATCTTTTTGAACACGATCCACAGCGGGAGCACAAACAGCAGCGTCCCTAGAAGATTGGCGAATTCACCGACAAACATTGTCGTTGTCCCAATCGTGATCAGCTTGATCAGAATTTTGATGACCTCCACACAGATTCCGGACACCGGCCCCAGCAGAAATGTTGCGATCACAGAAGGGACGTCGCTGAAATCCACCTTATAAAACGGCGGCATCAAAGGAATCGGAAATTCCAGCGACATCAGGATACCGGCAACAGCCGAAAGCATAGCCGTAATGATGAAGTAGTAGGTTTTGTTTTTTGTTCTCATATACTTTTCTCCTTTCGAATGATGTTACAAATTTCGTAAATCCTTCGAAAGAAAAAATCCCAGCACCAGGGGCACTGAGATTCTATGTTCACTGTTTCTTCTCCCATCCAGACTGTCACTGTCGGTTTTGGAATTTCACCAAATCAGCCACATACGTGGGTCACGGACTATACCGTCGGTAGGGAATTACACCCTGCCCCGAAGAATTTATTCATTTGCAGTATTATCGTAGCACACTTATATCCATTGTGCAATACATCTGATGCAATTTATGGATTTGTAAGTGCGCGGGCCGTATCCTGCAAAAACGCATCGATCCGCTCCTGATCCTGTTCGAGGCAGCAGGCATACAGCAGGTCCATCATAACCAGAATCGGAAACTGAGGAGAAATCGCATCTCCATACTCCAGATTGTCCAGTGCCGGGACGAGAATCACCTCGTCACAATACTCCATGAAATCCGGGTTGTTCCGCGCTGTCACAAGGACACATCCGGCTCCTCTCCGCTTCGCCTCCTGAAGCATATACTGAACCTCTTCCGTCTGCCCTTTCATGCTGAATCCGATGACCAGAGAGGTTTCATTTTGAAAGACCGCCCGCATCCGGATCATGTCCCGGTCCACGAGAGAATTGATATTCAGCCCGATCCGCATAAACCGAAGCTCGGTCTCTCTGGCGGCAATCCCGGAGCTTCCAACGCCGCAGACAAAAATTCTCTCCGCCTGAAACAGCATCCCGGCAATCTTTTTGAATTTCTTTTCATCAGCCAGATTATACGCCTTATTCAAAAGCTCCTGATAAGTATCCAGCACCCGTCTTGTATTATCTGCAAAGGGTCTGCTTTTCTTCTCCCGAAATGTATCCTCGTACTGATAGATAAACTCCCTGTATCCCCGGAATCCGCATTTTTTTGCAAACCGGGAGAGAGATGCCTCGGAAACATAAAGCCGTTCAGAAACCGCCTTTGCGGAAAAATCCCGCTTCTTTTTATTCTGGATAAAGAAATCCGCGATGGTCCGCTCCAAAGCTGTAAAATTCTCATAGTTGTACTCAATCACCGGTATGATCGACCTTGCGTAGTGCTCCATGTTCTTTTCCTTTCTTCTGTCTGTATTTTACATAACACTACCGAGAGTATAACACAGGTTTCACAAAAATAATACTAACTCTCCCATAGTTTTTGTGTTATAATGAGATTGTTTGAAAATGGCATGTTTGCCGGAAAAATAGGAGGTTTTTATTATGAACGTACCTGAAAGAATCGCAAAATTGCGTACTCTTATGGAAGAAAAGGGAATTGACATCTATGTTGTTCCGACAGCTGACTTCCATCAGAGCGAGTATGTTGGGGAACATTTTAAAGCGAGAAAATTTATTACCGGATTCTCCGGATCTGCAGGAACAGCTGTCATCACAAAAGAAGGCGCTTACCTCTGGACAGACGGAAGATATTTCATCCAGGCTGCAAAACAGCTGGAAGGCTCTACAGTTGAACTGATGAAAATGGGCGAGCCGGGTGTCCCGACTATCCATGAGTTCCTTGCTGATACATTACCGGAAAACGGCACACTCGGATTTGACGGACGTGTAGTTTCCATGGGTGAGGGACAGGATTACGAGTCCATCGCAACCGAGAAACACGGAAAAATCGTTTACGAATATGACCTCATCGACCAGATCTGGGAAGACCGCCCGGCACTTTCTGAGGAACCGGTTTTCGCACTGAATCTGAAATATACAGGTGAGACAGTTGCATCCAAGCTGTCCCGTATCCGTGAAGACATGAAAAATGCCGGAGCAACTGCTCATGTCCTCACAACACTGGATGATATCTGCTGGACACTCAACATCCGCGGAAATGACATCGAGTTCTTCCCGCTTGTGCTGTCCTACGCAGTGATCACCATGGATAAAGTAGACCTCTACATCAACGAGGCAAAATTAAGCAGCGAAATCAAGGCGGATCTGGAAAAAGACGGTGTTGTCTTCCATCCGTACAATGACATTTACGAAGACATCAAGAAAATCGGAACTGACGAAGTGCTTCTGATCGACCCGGCAAGACTGAACTACGCACTTTACAACAACATCCCGGAAGGTGTTGCAAAAGTCGAAGAGCGTAACCCGGAGATCCTCTTCAAGGCAATCAAAAACGAAGTAGAGATCGAAAACATCCGTCAGGCTCAGATCAAGGACAGCGTTGCACATGTGAAATTCATGAAATGGCTCAAGGAAAATGTGGGCAAGATGACGATCACAGAGATGAGCGCATCTGACAAACTGGACGAGTTCCGTGCAGAACAGGGCAACTTCATCCGCCCAAGCTTCGAGCCGATCAGCTCCTATGGTGAGCACGGTGCCATCGTACACTACACATCCTCACCGGAAACAGATGTTGAGCTGAAAGAAGGCGGACTGTTCCTGACTGATACCGGTGCCGGATTCTACGAAGGTTCCACAGACGTTACACGTACCTACGCCCTCGGAGAGATCCCGCAGATCATGAAAGATCACTTTACACTGGTCGCAATCAGTAACCTCTCCCTTGCAAACGCACGCTTCTTAAAAGGCTGCACCGGAATGACTCTGGACATGCTTGCAAGAAAGCCGTTCTGGGACAGAAACTTAAACTTCAATCACGGAACAGGACACGGCGTTGGATACCTTCTGAACATTCACGAAGGCCCGGCAGGATTCAGATGGCAGTTCCGCGCAGGTGAGATTCAGCCGTTTGAGAAAGGTATGATCATCACAGACGAACCTGGTATCTACATCGAAGGAAGCCACGGTATCCGTCTGGAGAACGAGCTTCTCATATGCGAAGGTGAGAAAAACGAATACGGACAGTTCATGTACTTTGAACCGATCACTTACATCCCGATGGACCTTGACGCCATCAATCCGGAAATCATGACAGCAGAAGAAAAGAAAATGCTCAATGATTACCACAAGACTGTTTATGAGAAAATTTCTCCATACCTTGACAATGAGGAGAAAGAATGGCTCAGAACATACACAAGAGAGATCTAAACCGAAAACTGATTTCAGATGCAGCGATACGGCTCCGGTGCCTTCAGGTGCCGGAGCTGTATCTGTTACTACCATGAACAGGAGATGATATTATGCCATCCATCTATGCACACTACACCTTCGGAGAAATGATGAAAAAAGCATTTCCGGCCGATATCCGCAAGCTGATTTCCCTCCATGAGGATCTGTTTGAAATCGGACTGCACGGCCCGGATCTGTTCTTTTATTACCATGCACTTCTCAAAAACCGTGTCAACCGGACCGGCTACCACATGCACGATGTAAGCGCTGCACCATTCTTCCGGCGCTCCAGAGATGTGATTTTATCCGCAGCCTCCATATCCGAGAAACATGCCCGGTTAGCCTACATTCTTGGCTTTCTCTGTCACTTCACACTGGACAGCGTCTGCCACAGCTATATTGAGAAAAAACTCACGGAAGATCCGGTTACCCACTCCGATATTGAAACCGAGTTTGACCGCTATCTTCTGTTGAAACAGAATAAACGCCCGCTTCACGCAAAGGTGACTTCACACCTCCACGCTTCAACGGCAGGAGCAAAAGCAATCCAGGCGTTTTTCCCGACACTGAGCGTCCGGCAGGTAGAGTCCTCCATTTCTTCCATGATCTGGTACAATGACCTGTTTACAACCTCTGACCGGCTCACACGCAGTCTCGTAACATTCTTTATGCACGCCACCTTTACCTACAAAAGCCTCGGCGGACTGCTGATGAAGGAAAAAGCCAATCCGCACTGCGCGGACAGCAACCTCAGGCTTCACAAACTGATGGAGGCATGCGTGCCGCTTGGCCTCTCACTTACGAAAAATTATGTTGCATTTTTCAATCACGGAGAACCGCTCTCGCCTTATTTCCGCCATACTTTCGGACCAAAACCAGGCTGGGAACATATCCCGGTCTTATCCTTAAAAGAAGAGCGCCGTTACAAACCTGACACGGAGGAACTTTCACAATGAAATGGAAGACAACATCACTGGAAAAGAAATGGATTTTTTACGACGTAGGAAACTCAGCTTTTACTCTCCTGGTTTCCACCATTATGCCGATTTATTTTAACTACCTTGCATCGAGCGCCAACGTCTCGGAAGTCGATTACCTCGCTTTCTGGGGATATGCCACTTCGGCTGCAACGATTATCACCGCCATCCTCGGACCGGTTCTCGGAACAGTCTCGGATTTCAGAGGATGGAAAAAGCGGCTTTTTCTCTTCTCTCTTCTGGTAGGGGCCTGCGGCTGCGTGGTGCTTGGGTTCTTAAGCTCCTGGATCTGGTTTCTGCTGATTTTTGTACTTGCAAAGGCAGCGTACTCTCTGAGCCTGATCTTCTATGATTCCATGCTCACCGACGTCACTACCGAAGAGCGGATGGACGAAGTCTCCTCCCGCGGCTACGCCTGGGGATATATCGGAAGCTGTGTTCCATTTTTAATCAGCCTGGCTCTGGTTCTCTTTTACGAAACACTGGGAATCTCGATGAACCTGGCCATGAGCATTGCATTTCTGCTCATCGCTGTCTGGTGGGTCTGCTTTGCGGTACCGCTTCTTCGAAGCTATAAACAGCTTCACTGTATCGAAAATCACGATCACGCGGTCTCCTCTGGACTTCGCCGGCTCGGCCATGTGTTTGGAGAATTGAAGAAAAACAAGAAGATTCTCTTCTTCCTGATTGCCTTTTTCTTCTACATCGACGGCGTGTACACCATCATTGACATGGCAACCGCCTACGGAACAGCTCTGGGTCTGGATACGACCGGACTGCTTCTGGCACTTCTTGTGACACAGATCGTTGCCTTCCCGGCCGCACTGATTTTCGGGCATCTGAGTGGCAAATACAAAAACGCAAGCCTGATCAAGATCTGTATCGCAGCATATTTTCTGATCGCCCTTTACGGCATCACTTTAAAAGAACAGTATCAGTTCTGGATTCTGGCTGTCTGCGTCGGAATCTTCCAGGGCGCCATCCAGTCACTCTCCCGGTCCTATTTTGCCCGGATCATTCCGGCTGAACGCTCCGGAGAATACTTTGGAATCTACGACATCTGCGGAAAGGGCGCATCCTTCCTCGGAACCACTCTGGTCTCCGCAATGAGCCAGCTCACAGGAAACATGAATCTTGGCGTCGGTTCTCTCGCCGTCATGTTCCTGATCGGATTTTTCTTCTTTCTTCGTACCGAAAAATTATCCTAAAACAAAAAAGGATCTCTTCCGGCACGCCTCATTTAAAGGCTGTCCAGAAAAGATCCTTTTTTATTTCTGTATGCTATTATTTATGCGTATTTCCGAACGATCTCCTGCATCTTATCAAAGCACTGCTCCATCTCGTCCACCAGGCGAAACTGCGTCCGCGCACGCACCAGATTGTGCTCCGGATACTCTGTCTTAAAGTAGGTATCTCCCTGAAGATAGTCTGTCAGGAAACGGATACCGCACTCCAGTGTCATCAGTCTGGCCCCCCACGGAAGGCTTTCGATCTCTTCCTTTGTAAGCACATCCTTTGTCTCCTCCAGATATCCCTTTACATAAAGCTCGTACAGGGAAATATCAAAATGGACCAGATCCAGGTTTTTCTCATCCTCTGCCGCTGTCGCCGCGCCGAACCGAATGGAATCACCAAAATCATTCGCTGCAAGGCCCGGCATGATCGTATCCAGATCGATAATGCACAGTCCTTTTCCAGTCCTGGAATCAAAAAGAATATTATTTAACTTCGTATCATTGTGAGTCACACGAAGCGGAAGCGTTCCGTCATCCTGCTGTTTCACAAGCACTGCACAGTCATCCTTGCGTTTCAGGACGAAATCAATCTCCGGACGGCAGCTGCCTTCCCGGTTTTTCAGATCCCGTTTCAGGGCAACCTCAAACGCTTCAAATCTCTTAACCGTATTGTGGAAGTCCGGAATCGTCTCATGCAGTCTGGATGCCGGATAATCGCCAAGCTGTTTCAGGAAATGGCCAAAACTGCTGCCGGACTGATAGAACTGCTCCGGCTTCTCCACCAGCTGGTAGCACTCAGAATCCGGGATAAAGTTGTAGCATCTCCACGGCTCCCCTTCACTGTCCTCAAAATAGTTTGCTCCACTCTTTGTCTTGATATAGGCAAGGGTCTCTCGATCCGGATCTCCGCCTTCCTCACGGATCACATTTCTCAGATATTCGGTTACGCCGAAAATATTCTCCATGACACCAGCCGGATCCTTAAATACATTGCTGTTAACTCTCTGAAGAACATAGGAAAGCTCATCTCCATTTTCCCCCGGCGTGTAAACCGCATATGTCTCGTTGATATGGCCTGCACCAAACGGCTTCACATAGCTGCATCTCGGTCCAAAACCAAACGCATAGATCGCATCCTCCAGATCACGATTGTCCACACCGTCAATCTTCCGGTGGGTAGAGAAGATCACATCTCCAGCCTCTACCTTCTGTTTGATTCCGATATTACAGTTTGCCTTTACCACACTGTTCAGGCTGATATGAGCACCCTTTGCCACATGGGAATCATGATCGACTACCGCACCACTGTTGATCAGAACTCCGTGTTCGATAACCGTATGCGTATTAATCACTGCCTTCTGCATGACAAATGTACCATTTCCAATGACAGCGCTCTGGCTTACAAAGGCTGTCGGATGAATGATCGCCGGCACCTTGTATCCTGCTTCCATCAGCTTTTCCGTCCAGAAAAGCCGCATATTATTGTCACCAAGAGCTGCTACCGCTGTGTCATACTTTTCAAGAAAACTCTTATAATCGCAGCACTTTCCGACAACGTCCTTGTCCTTTACCGCATCATCCAAAAATACAACGTCTTCATAGCCTAAAAGCCATGCTGTCTCCTGAATCATGTGCCCGAATCCGCCGGCACCTAAAATCAATAAACTCTTCATTGCATTTCTCTGTAAGAGATATTCTATTCTCTTATCTTCCCTTTCTCCATATTTTACTCATATCCTCTGCCACCGGGCTAACTCCCTTTCCCGGCTCCTTCGGCGGCAAAAGGCCAGGGCCTTCATCTGGCACCCCGGCCTTAAGTATATCTATTATATCAGATTTCCAGTAAAAAGTCTTATTTTGCCAAAAATTTCTTTACGACTTTTTCCAAAATCTTTGCAATTTTATTACAAGGTTCTTTACAAATCAAAGAAGTTTTTCCGGTATTACTCCCAGATTTTCAAAAAATACTGCCATGTTGGAATACCGTTTGAGTGAATTCCCGTTTTCCATAATAAACTTCCACCAGAAGCAGAATGATCTTCTTAGTCATGCACTCCCACCTTTCCTGCCCGGCGCATGGCCATTTCTATCTCATAAATATTTGTCCTATTCCTCACCATCTTTCCCTGCTTTTTGGAAAAATACGTGATTCAGCATAGGAATTGCTCCATATTTACCAGACACATAACCCTTGGCAAGATTTTCTGATTTCCGTACATCCTTGATCTCTACGAGGGAATATAAATCTGTCGCCCGATCTTTGTTCAATTGTGTAAACCAGACCTGATCTCTGCGAAACAGTTCCCTGTTCAACAGACTCGTATCATGAGTTGAAAAAATCAACTGAGCAAATATATCTTTTTTATAGTTCCGAAACAGCTGCACAATTTTATAGATAACAGCCTCATGCAGACTCGCTTCCAGCTCATCACAAATCAATACTTTACCCGTATTCAATATGTCAATCATCGGGCAAATAATTTCAAAAAGCCGCTTGATTCCGGATGATTCCTCACTTAATAAATCTATCTCGAATTTATCATATACGACTTTCGCTTCTATACGGTTCCCCTCCTGTTCTGGAATCAGTCCCATCAAATTATCAGGAAGTTGTAAATCCCTCTTTAAGTCAGCAAATTTTACCTTTTCTACCTTTAACTTCACATCCTGGATTCCAGTATCCAAAGCATTCAGCAACTGCAGAAATTCTTTTTTGATAGAAGGATTATCCTGCATAAGACGAATCGAATATTCCGTCCAGTTATTCATGGCAGGGTTGTAAACAACAATGTCTGTAGTAAAAAAGAGAAATGCTTCTTCCAATTCTCTCACATTACTATAATTGGCAGCACACGAAAGAAATAAACGGTTTTCTTTTAACACATCTCTAATACTGACATCAAAGGATGATTTATAGCGGTTTCCCGGCTGAATGTTCATTCTGTCCCGCTCAAATATTTTTACCTGTCTGCCATTTGGAAAATAATACAAATATTCTTCAGTAATGGCTCCTCCCTCTATGCTGAAACCATACGCATACCTGACATTTTTACGTATAAACTGAATGTCAAACGTGCTTGGATTCTCTTTTTCAGATAATTTATGTTCAGCCTGAGGGATCTTCTGCCCCGGCTGATATGAGATACTGGTCTGAACCAGATTGCACATAAACAGCAGGGCGTTGATAAAATTACTTTTGCCAGATCCATTTGCTCCATATATGACAGCCGATCGTAAAACCCGAAAATTGTTATAAACTTTCAAAAGCTCTTCTGATGTGTCGTCTTTTCCCGCGATCATAGAAAATCTGATCTCTTCTTTAATAGACTTAAAGTTTGAACATCTGAATTCTAATAACATTGCGCCACCTCCTTTATATCCTTATGATACCCCTTTTTCTTTGTTTTTGTCAACGAATTTGCATTTTTTATGCAAATCAAGCATTTTAAATATTTCATTTTAAGTTTTATTTTCTCCATAAGGATTCCATTTATTCAGGTGATGCAACTAATATGAATATTCTAAAATAATTTCCTGCATACTCTCCCTGACAAATGTCTCTGCCGTATTCTGTTTGTAAATAAGTTGAATCGTTCGGCGAACACCGTTGAAACTCGAAAGGCAGACTGCCTTTCGGATAATGATAAAGTAACATAAAGAATCGGCAGAGCCAAGATGCCGGGAAGTGAAAATTTTCTAAAGTCTGCTGGATGGTCTGGAGGTTAGAATTTTCTCCAGACCATTTTGTTTACAACACCGGTATAGCTTTGAATGATCTTGACTACTTTGGTGCTGACATTTTCTTCGATGTAATCCGGAACCGGAATTCCATAATCCCCGTTCTGGTTCATTTCAACTGCTGTGTCCACAGCCTGAAGGAGAGAATTCTCATCAATACCAGCCAGAATAAAGCACGCCTTATCAAGAGCCTCCGGACGTTCTGTAGATGTACGGATGCAGACTGCCGGGAACGGATTTCCAATGGAGGTAAAGAAAGAACTCTCCTCCGGCAGAGTTCCGGAATCTGATACAACCGCAAATGCATTCATCTGAAGGTGGTTATAATCGTGGAATCCAAGCGGCTCATGCTGTACTACCCGCGGATCCAGTTCAAATCCTGATTCTTCCAGACGCTTTCTGGAGCGCGGATGACAGGAATACAGAATCGGCATGTCGTACTTTTCTGCAAGTTTGTTAATTGCTGTAAATAATGAACGGAAGTTTTTCTCCGTATCGATATTTTCCTCTCTGTGGGCGGAAAGCAGCATATATTTGCCCGGTTCCAGTCCAAGCCGGTCCAGAATGTCTGAGTTCTGAATTGCTTCCAGATTCTGATGCAGTACCTCTGCCATCGGGCTTCCCGTTACATAAACACGCTCTTTTGGCAGTCCGCATTCATGCAGATATTTTCTTGCATGCTCACTGTAGGCCAGATTTACATCGGAAATAATATCCACGATCCGGCGGTTTGTCTCTTCCGGCAGACACTCGTCCTTGCAGCGGTTTCCTGCTTCCATATGGAAAATCGGGATATGCAGCCGTTTCGCCGCAATCGCAGACAGACAGGAATTGGTATCTCCAAGGATCAGAAGCGCATCCGGCTTGATCTGGTTCATCAGCTTGTAGGAGCAGTTGATGATATTTCCAACTGTCGCTCCCAGATCATCCCCCACTGCGTCCATATAAACTTCCGGGTCATCCAGTTTCAGATCACGGAAAAAGACGCCGTTCAGGTTGTAATCATAGTTCTGTCCCGTATGGGCCAGAATACAGTCAAAATAGCTCCTGCACTTGTTGATCACCGCGCCAAGCCTGATAATCTCCGGGCGGGTTCCAACGATAATTAATAATTTTAATTTTCCATTTTCTTTAAAATGAATATCTAAATAATCTGTTCTCATATTTTCTCCTATTCTACATCAATCGCATAATACATGGGAATACAGCCTTCTTCCGCCTTATCCCATATTCAGTCTGTTCAATGTAGCCAACACCTAAATTATAGTATCCAACAAATTTTTTATTATCATCTGTTAAAAGTACATAAGTTTTTCCAAAATTATTATCTAATGAAATGGAATCTTTTAAGAATTGATCGAGATATTCATTACCTGAATGGAAAGATGATGCCAGCTTCTGATAGCTGGCATCGTAAAGAACAACATTGATCTGATTATATGCCATACTACTCCTTTGTAATAATTGCTTCCGGCCTCTGAGTCAAAGGATTAACACCAAAAGAGATTTTATGAGTCTTAAAATACTCTCTTCTCGCTTTTGCCTCTTTTGACAATGGCTTTCTGACAGTTAAATCCTTTGATGTAACAAAAGGCTGGTCTGAAATGCGAGCATAATTCATGATAATCCTCCTTTCTGTTTTTCCAAGTATAACACCCGTAAAACAGATTGTAAAGATTCCAGATGCTGTTCTTTTTTATTCTTTCCGAGTGATAATGATTTTATTATACCGTCTCGCCAAAGGTGTCCGGATGCTTGGGATCAAACGGCTCATTTGCCCACATGACCGTCACCAGATTCTCTGTTTCTGACAGGTTGATGATATTGTGGGTATACCCTGGAATCATATCCACTACCGTAATATCATCGCCGTTTACTTCATAATTGACAACCGGATACGGATTTCCATTTTCATCTTCACCGATCTTGCGGAGCTGAATCAAGCCTTTTCCCGATACCACTACGAATTTTTCATTCTTTGTATGATGCCAGTGCTGCCCCTTCGTAATCCCCGGCTTGCTGATGTTGACAGACACCTGTCCACGGTCTGCGGTCCGCAGGATCTCTGTAAAACTTCCTCTGTCATCCTTGTTCATCTTTAACTTATAAGAAAATCCATCTGCCGGCAGATAGGAAAGATAGTTTGCATACAGGCGTTTTGTAAACCCATCGCTCATATCCGGAACAGACAGATCGTTTCTGCTTTCCTTGAACTGATATAACAGATCCACAATTTCTCCCAGTGTAACATGGAAAGTCACCGGACAGATGCAGAATCCCTGCTCATCCCGATGCTCTTCCCCATTCAGTGCCAGAATCATTTCTTCAATCAGATCATCAATGTACAAAAGCTCCAGTTCCGTGCTTCTGTCATTGACAGTAATCGGAAGACCATTGGCAATGTTGTTGCTGAATGTCGCCACTGCCGAATTATAATTCGGACGGCACCACTTTCCGAACAGGTTCGGGAAACGGTAAATCAGCACTTTCGCGCCCGTCTCCCCGCTGTATTTCTGAAACAGTTCTTCCCCTGCCAGTTTACTCTTTCCATACTCGCTTCCCGCAAAACGTCCGGTGAGACTTGCCTGAATACTGCTGGAAAGCATGACTGGCGCTTTATTTCCATACTTCTTTAATGTGTCCAGAAGTGTGGAAGCAAATCCAAAATTTCCTTTCATGAAGTCTTCCTGATTTTTCGGACGGTTGACTCCTGCAAGGTTAAAGACGAAATCCGCATCTTTACAGTATGCATCCAGTTCTTCCAATGTAGAATCGATATCGTACTCATAGATAGTCAGATCTTCCGGATGTTCCAGTCCTTTGATCGGATGTACCCGGTCTTTTCCATCACGAATGTTTTTCAGAGAAGCAACCAGATTTTTTCCTACAAATCCCTTTGCTCCGGTAACTAAAATCTTCATTACTGATTCTCCCATTCTTTTAATTCATTTTGAATATAAGAAAGTGAAAGCAGTTTTTCTTTGACCGCTTCCACTCCTAAAAGTTCTGTATTATTGGAATTGAATTCTGTTAATGGATTTCTCTCAACATCTCCGTCTTTAAAATATTTATCGTAATTCAGATCACGCTTATCCGCCGGAACCCGGTAGAAATTACCCATGTCGATGGCATGTCCACACTCTTCATTCGTCAGCAGTGTTTCATACATCTTCTCACCATGACGGATACCAATGACTTTCAGCTCATTCTTCGCATGGAACAGTTCCTGAACTGCCTTTGCAAGCACTTCGATCGTGCAGGCCGGAGCTTTCTGCACCATGATATCTCCACTCTCCGCATTCTGGAAAGCAAATACAACAAGTTCTACTGCTTCTTCCAGACTCATGATAAATCTGGTCATGGTCGGCTCTGTCAATGTCAGGTCCTTTCCTTCTTTGATCTGGCTGATAAACAGCGGAATCACGGAGCCTCTGGAACACATAACATTTCCATATCTGGTACAGCAGATGGATGTCTTAGCCGGATCAACAGTTCTGGATTTGGCTACAATTACTTTTTCCATCATTGCTTTACTTGTACCCATCGCATTTACCGGGTAAGCTGCCTTATCGGTAGAAAGACAGATGACCTTTTTCACACCCTCTTCGATCGCTGCGGTCAGAACATTCTCTGTACCAAGGACATTCGTCTTCACTGCTTCGATCGGGAAGAACTCACAGGACGGAACCTGCTTTAATGCTGCCGCGTGGAAAATGTAGTCTACTCCATGCATCGCATTTCTCACAGAATTGATATCCCGGACATCGCCTATGTAGAATTTCAGCTTATCGCTGTATTCCGGGAACTCCCTCTGATAGAAATGTCTCATGTTGTCCTGTTTTAATTCATCTCTTGAAAAAATGCGGATCTCTTTAATATCCGTCATTAAAAAACGGTCCAGAACTGCGTTTCCAAACGAGCCTGTACCGCCTGTGATTAAAAGTGTTTTGTTGTTGAATTGTGTCATGATTCGTCTCCTATTTCCCTTTTTGCTTTATAGTTAATTTTCTCAACTCTTTTTTTAGTTTTTGTATACTGTACGCTAATATACATCCTGAAATCACAACCATAATCCATAGTATCACTTCATTAATATCTCCTATTAATTTTTTATACGCATTAATGAAGCCATATTGTGAACAATATATAATTAAACTAGCGCTTTTCAAAAAATTAGTCATCTGGTTCTCTTTTATAACAGAAATATTTAAAACTATTCCTAGCAACGTTCCAATTACTAAAGGCAATGAAAAATACATACTGCAGTCTTCCCCTTTTGGAACATGAAGTATTACGCAAGTAACTTCTACAACAAATATAATATATGTTATTATAAAAGTAAGACTCCATTTACTTATTATCTGTTTCTTATATGCGATATTGATCCAAGCTCCAACAGATAAAAAAATTGGTGTAAAAAACACACCATTTCTACTTGTCAAAAAGAAATCATAAAAGAACTCAAAAGAGTCTAAACCAGTAATAGTCCGGTAACCATTCAAGAGAGTACCCAAAATATAAAATAAACTTGCCCCTATTGTATATTGGGGTAGATGCGAAACTCCATATAAAACGAATGGAATCAGACCTATTATTAAAGCAACCAGATACCACATATATGCAGGAGCCAGAAAAACCAGTTCTCTCACATATGCTAAAATACCAACTAACACGTTACTGCCATGATTAATATAAGCAACATGAAAAGTAATAGGCAAATAAATTAAAGTCCATATTAAAAATATGCGAAGTAATTTTATTTCCTGTCTTTTTAAATACTCTAGCGGAGATCCATCTTTTACTTTCTGATATGCAAAAAACCCTGAGACCGCAAAAAAGAACGGAACCCCTATTCGTCCAACATATTGTCCAATTAAATATACTATGCTTTCCTGATCATTCCCAGATATATGCAAACATACAATCAAAATAGCAAACACAAATTCTAGTACATCTATTTGTGCATATCTATTAGCTTTTTGATTCATCTTAAACTTTTCCTCAACTCTTTTTATTTATTGCTAACTTAACTGCCATTGCTATTTCCTGTATATCCGAATTTGACAAATATGGATGCATTGGTAACGATAAAACAGTATCACACAGCTTTTCTGTATTTGGACATTCAACGTACATTTTATTACCCGAAAAGGCTACCTGCTGATGCATCGGTTTTGGATAATAAACTATTGTTGGAATACCTTTTTCTTTCAATGCTTCCTGCACTTGATCCCGCTCATCTTTTGATGAAAGTTGTAATGTATATTGAGCCCAGCTTGAGTAGAATCCTTCTCTAACAACAGGAATCTTTACAACTCCCATCAACTCTTTTCTATAAGTATCCGCAACTCTATTTACTTCTTCTAATTCATACTCTCTAAATGCCTTAAACTTCACTTTTAGAATCGCAGCCTGTAAAGTGTCCAGTCGTGAATTCCATCCTATTCGCACGTTATCATATTTAAAACTGCCTTTTCCATGTACCCGGATGGACTTTAATAATTCTGCTATGTTATCATCATTTGTAAATATAGCTCCTCCATCGCCATAGCATCCCAAAGGCTTTGCTGGGAAAAAGGACGTAGTTGCTGCATCTCCAAAACTCCCCACTCTTCTTTCTCCTATTTTTCCTCCAAATCCTTGGGCTCCATCTTCCAATAATAGCAATTTATATTTTTTTGCTATTTCTTCTAATTTTATGTAGTTTGCCGGCAATCCAAATAAATCTACTGCGATTATAGCTCGTGGTGTAAGCTTTCCTTCATTCAAAACATTAATTATAGAATTTTCTAGTGATGTTACATCGGCATTAAAAGTGTCCATACACACATCATAAAAAACTGGAGTAGCCCCTTCAAAAGAAACTATTTCTCCTGAAGCGAAAAAAGTGAAGTCCGGTACAAATACTGCATCCCCTTTCCCTATATTCCAAGCCATCATCATCATCGACAACGCATCTGTTCCGTTTCCACATGTAATACAATGTTTAACCCCTACATACTGTGCCAATTCTTCTTCTAATTCGCCGACCTGCCGTCCACTAATAAAATTAGCATTTTCTAAAACTTCTGCAATAGCTGCATCTATCTCGGGCTTCAGTTGCTGATACTGGGTTTTTAAATCTCTAAATTGCATTTATCTGCCTCTTTTCTTTCATGATTCCATCTTCTATTTTATATTCTCTTCCGCAAGACGGGCATACATAGTTATCGTGTAGTTTCATTCCACATTCACATGCCCAACCAATCTGTTTTGCTGGCACTCCTGCCATCAAAGCATAATCAGGAACATCTTTAGTAACTACTGCTCCTGCGGCAATCATTGCCCATCTACCTATACTATGTCCACAAACAATAGTTGCATTCGCTCCTATAGTTGCACCGTGTTTCAATATAGTTTTTTTATATCCTACAGATCCTTTTGGGTATTTCGCTCTTGGAGTCAAATCATTAGTAAAAACCATTGATGGTCCGCAAAAAACATAATCTTCCAATTCTACACCTTCATAAATCGATACATTATTTTGTATTTTTACCCCATTACCAATTTTTACATTATTTGATACATTAACATTCTGTCCCAACGAACAATTTTTTCCTATTATCGCCCCGTCTTGAATATGCGAAAAATGCCAAATTTTTGTTCCATCTCCAATTTTGACATTTTCATCAATATAGCTACTTTCATGAACAAAAAAATTTCCCATTTAAAATTCTCCCATCATATCAACACTTGCAAATTTTTTTAATGGAAGTTTGACTGCCTTTCCTTCTTTTTGGCTTTGATAAATGGCAAGCACTAACTCTAAAGCATTCTTGCCAGCATTGGCATCTACGTATGGTTTTCCATCGGTTTTAATCGCATCGATTACATCTGCATAAAGGCTGGTATGACCATTACCATACACATTACTGGTTACTTCTTCCAAGCCTTTATTATTCTGATCTGCATCTGTTTCATCAGAAAAATTCCACACATCGATGTTATTAGTAGATTTTCCACCTAACTTTACTGTGCCTTTTTCGCCAAATAAATATAATGTTTCTTCAAGATTCTTCGGATAAACATTTGTTGTACCCTCGATTGTTGCAACTGCACCATTTCTAAATTTTACAACTGCCATTCCCACATCTTCTGCTTCCAGATAGCTATGAAATTGTTGTCTTGTCACTCCATAAACCTCTTCAATTTCATCCCCCATCATCCAGCGCAGCAAATCAATACCATGAATACACTGATTCATCAGTGCTCCACCATCCTGGGCCCAAGTTCCTCTCCATGGTGCCTGAGTATAGTAATCCTTATTTCTATTCCATCTTACGTGAATAGATCCATGAGAAAGTTTTCCAAATCTTCCTGCTTCTAACGCTTTTCGCATTTCTTGTACTGCAATATTAAAGCGATTTTGATGACATGCTGATACTTTTACTCCTTTTTCTTCTGACAGCTGAATAATTTTATCTGCATCTTCTATACTCATAGCCATTGGTTTTTCGATAATTACATTAATATTATGCTCAATGCAATACAAAGCAATTTCAGCATGTAAACCACTCTCTGTAGCAATTCCTACAAGTTCTAATTCATTTTCTTCTATCATTTTTTTATAGTCAGTATACCTTTTAATCGAGGTGGTTTTGTTTAAGTCATGCTTTTCTAATAATAGCTCCATGTGCTCTGGAATCACATCGCACACCGCAACCAATTCTAAATGATTATTAATAACCGCTTTAATATGATTTGTTGCAATTCTTCCACATCCAATTAATGCATATTTCATATCTCATTTCCTCCAAATAAAAAAAGCCCTAAAGGACTTCAATATTTTCTCTATTTTCTATTGCTTTCATTACATTTTTTGTATCAAATATTGCTAATGCATTTTTTTGTATCATGTCATAATCAATATTACTATGAGCTGCTGTAATCATTATAAGATCATAGGATGCAATAATTTCTGGATTAATTTCCTTTATTCCCTGATTTTTTTCTCCTTTATACTTATATTCAGCAATCCATGGATCATAAAAATCAACATCTGCTTCTTCTCTTTTTAAAATTTCAATAACGCGAAGAGCTGGGCTCTCTCTATAGTCATCAATATCCTGTTTGTAAGCCACTCCTAAAACAAGTATCTTAGAACCCTTCATCGACTTCATCTGTCTATTCAAAATTTTACTTGCACGTTCTACACAATATTCCGGCATTTGATCATTAATTATCATGGAACTTTCAATCATGGATGTATGGAACCCATATTCTCTGGCCTTCCAAGATAAGTAATATGGATCTAGTGGAATGCAATGTCCACCAAGACCTGGTCCTGGATAAAATGCCTGAAATCCATATGGTTTTGTTTTTGCAGCATCTACAACTTCCCACATACTGATCCCCAATTTTTGACAAAGCATTGTAAGTTCATTAACCAAACCAATATTTACATTTCTATATGTATTTTCGAGAATTTTCTCCATTTCCGCAACTGCCGGTGAGGATACTTCATACACTTCTCCCTCTAATACAGCTCTATACATTGCTGCAATCACTTCAGTTGCATCTTTTCCAATTGCACCCACTACTTTCGGAGTATTCTTTGTCTTGTAAATTAAATTACCTGGATCTACCCGCTCAGGTGAGAAGCCTAAATAAAAATCTTCTCCACATTTCAGCCCTGATCCTTCTTCCAAAATCGGTTTGATCAATTCTTCCGTCGTCCCAGGATATGTCGTCGATTCCAATACAACCATAGTACCTTTAGTCAAATATTTTGAAATTGCTTCTGTAGATGAACGAACATAACTAATATCTGGCTGCTGATGTGCATCCAATGGTGTTGGCACACAAATAGCGATAAAATCTACATCTTTAACAAAACTAAAATCCGTAGTGGCTGTTAACATTCCACTACGGACCAAATCTGCTAAATCACTATCTACTACATCTCCAATATAATTATGACCTTCATTTACTAATCTTACCTTTTCTTCCTGCACATCAAAACCTATTGTTTTAAATCCTGCCTTGGCTTTCTCTACCGCAAGCGGTAAGCCTACATACCCCAAGCCAACAACTCCTACTTTGATTTCTTTGGAATTAATTCTTTTCAGTAATTCTTCCTTCATTTTTTTCTCGACATTGCACTTTTACAATGTCTCCCCCTTTCCAATTTAATAAAATTATAATAAATATTATTTATTCATTCAAAATCTTCCAAAATTCCTCTTTTGCCTGTTTTTTAGCATTAAATAATTCTTCAGATTTTTTTGCCAGCACCTTACGCTTTTTTTCATCAGATAATATAATATTTAACATTTTCTCCATATACTTTGGATCATTTATACAACAAGCCGTATCTTTTAAAAATTGCATAGAAGCAATATTTTCTGGTCCAATAGCTAAAATTGGCTTTCCTAAAGATAAATATTCATATATTTTTGTAGAAATTGAAAATCTCGTGTCATAAATATTTTTCTTGTCAAAAGCTTCTACATGAACAAATATATCCGCTTCATTTAACTTAACTTCCAAATCTTTTTTTGCTAATTTCCCACCATATTTATTTTCTCCCAGACAAAGTTTTTCTCTTAAATTTTCTGTAATGCTCGAGTTAGTATAAGTTTCCAATCTAACTTTTCTCTTATTGTCTAAATTGAATTGATATATAATCTTACTAAGTTCTGCTAATACCTTATCCCGATTATATTCTAAGTTTCCCGCATAAACTAATACTAGATCGCTATGTTTTGATGGAACATTTACCTTTGTGATTTTTTCCATGTTCATAATCACATAACTCTTTTTTTGAAAAATTTTTTTATATTCAGCACACATTCCCTCTGAAATTGTAAAAAAATAGTTGGCCTCTTTTAATATTCTTTTAATATTCTTTTTTATAAGGCTCCTTTTAAATTGCCAAAAAATATCAATATTTTTACGTGGCATGATATAATCATCCGTTATAAATACTGCCAAGGATGAATGATATCTTTTTTTTATCAATCTTGTTAAATAATATGTAAATAAAGTATCACCACAAGTCGAAAAAATAACCTCGGGCTTATACTTATCCAACCAACAGAAAAGTTCCTTTTTATTCCACGGCAATTTCCATACTACTTCTCGCATTAAACGTATTAATGGCCATGTTTTCCATTTAGTTTCTTTACTTTCTTGATATATTAACTCTGAAACACGATTTGAAATTTTTTTTCCACATTTCTTAGTCATTCCAAAAATATTATATAAAATATCTTTTTCGGTAATACGGAAAAAATTATCAAATTCTTTACATAGCGGTTCTCCCTCATGTAAATATAACTGAGCAATTTTATCTTTCGGATAACCCGAAAAAAATGACAATAATGTTTTTCCATTATTACTGCATTCATCGAATGGATTTTGACTAATGACCAAGATTTTTTTACAATCCATGTAAAGATATCATCCTCTCTTCTTTATTTTCTTATAGAAGGATTTGCATAAATTTTCATAGTAAATAAAGTTTTTATTTTTTTTATAAATACCGATGTAAATCCCATTAAATCCAAAAACACATATTAATAGTTTTTCTAAAAAGCTAACAATTCCATTGCCAGGAATCTGTCTGCATACAAACCATAAAATCATTCCAACAATAATCATTAAAACAAAATATATTACAAATTGTTTAAAATACTCTTTAACTTTTGATTCAAACTTTTCCTTATATATGATATATGGCTCGTACCAAAAATTGGTTAAAAAATTACTTATTGTAGTTCCTAAGAGGATCCCGATTATTCCTAGTTTTAAAGGGAGAACAAATAAAAGAGACACTCCCAAATTTATACCTGCCTCTGCAATACACTTTATTTTTATATTCCAATATAACCCATATGTATCAATATAAGCTAATTGAGTATTTCTTATGTACCGCATATACAAGTTAAACGCAATTAAAAAAACACTTCCTTTATTTAATAAAAATTTTTCCCCTATCCATATCACTATAAATGGATTGATCAAGATAAAAAAACTTACTGAACAAAATGCAATTAACCAATAATTAGCAAACCATAATCTCTCAAATGTTTCTTTTGATTCTTCTTTGGTTTTCACCGCAACAAAATTTCCCAAACTTCCCGTAATTGCTTCAAATATCTTTGTTATAACAGTTCGTACTAAATTTACAAAAAGTAAATAATTTGAGTAGTATCCTAATATTACTGTACTAACAAATTTCGAAATTAAAATGTTTGATGTGGAAGTTACCACGACTGAGCTTATTTTGCTTAGAAACATTGCAAAAACATTTTTTTTCAACTCTGCGCTAGTATTATCATCTACTTTAGCATTGCTATAATCCTTTATAAATTTATACTTTTTATCTACATATAATGAAATGGCTAAATTATTTCCTAAAGTGCACACCACCTGTATGATTAAGTATAAAATAAAATTTCTATAAAGCATAAGCCCTATTATTTGCAATACATTCTGTAACACACTAACCACAATTTGTATAATAGATGCAATATATACTTCTTGTTCAACAATTAAAATGCTTTTTTTGTATGAAAAAAAATATGTGACTGTTGTATTTAATAAATACAAAATGTAAATAACATTTAATTCTCTGATTTGTGGCAAATCAGATATAAGAAGATGTAAAAATGGTGTACACGCTAAACCTATAACGGTCATTAGTATTCCAACTATATGATAGATCTTTTTATATAAATTCAACAACGCAGCTACTTTGTAATAATTCTTTTCTGCTGCGGGTTTATACATGGAAAATAAAATAGCCATTCCAAATCCCAAATCAGATAACGATAGTAATGTTAGAATATTACTAAATAATCCATTTAGACCTAGAAATTCGTTACCTAAAAAATAAATAAAAAATGTTCTATTTACAAAAAGCAACAAATTTGTAACTATTTGTTCCATCATTGATACTGATACATTCTTTATAGAGCTAAATATCCTCGATTTTTTCATGTACTAATTCCTTTATGTCCTCATAAAAATTATAATAATTACATTTTGAATTAAAGTTTTCTTCCCAAAATTTTCTAGTGCTATTTCGTATCTTAGTTTTCTCACTTTTTGATAGCCAATAGTAAGTCACAAGAGCATCTTTCAACTCACTCTCTACCTTATCTTTATCTATTAGCCATCCTGTAATATTGTTGATAACTATTTCATTTGTACCACCTACGTCTGTAGCTATGATAGGAATACCAAATGATATGGCTTCCATCATAGATACAGGTAAACCTTCAGTTGTACTTACATTGATAAAAAGATCTATTTTATTATGGCGATAAAAATTCATTATTGTGTCTTTTTTTTGAAATCCCCACAGATTACAAGTCAAATTCCTATTTTTACTTTTTTTCACCCTATTTTCTAGATCTCTAAATAATTCTCCGGTACCAAAATGATGCCATTCAATTTTTATATTATTTATTGTTGACAAGCAATCTAATATTAGGTGTACTCTTTTAATTTCTATAACACTAGAACAAGATACCAAAACCAGTTTCGAATATTCATTTTCTTTATTAATCCCATAATCTTGAGTTCCTAATTTACTAACTTCGCTTTTTATTTTACTCGAGAAGAAATAGTGCGTTTTAATATACTTTTCCCCTGATTTGGAAATTAAAAAAAGTTTATCTAATTTCGTGTAAATTTCATATCTAAATGGTAAGTATTCATACCTATGCCTTGTTTCATATAAATCTATTCCGTGAGCTCTTGATATTCCCAAAATTTTTCTATTTCTCTTTATAAGGGTTATTGCTAGCGCCGTTGTCGTAGCCCAATATGAATAACAGACAATTTGATCATCTTTATTATTATCCTGTTTTATGATAAGCTCTATTTTTCTTCTTTTTACATTAGCTAATATCCAGAAAACGAGAGCTCTTTTTAATGTATTCAAATGGATTTTTTTTGAACACACTAAAAACTTTATTTCTCTTAACAACGGCAAACACAGAACACAATTACATAAAACTATTGCCCAATCATACGGCTTAAATCTAGGGGATAAAATTAGATTTTTATATTCATTATCCGTTTCATTTTTTTTATATTCAAGCGGACATATATTTATCTCCTCTTGACTAGATGTGCTTGTTTCTAACTCATCTTTAATAAAAATTTCGCCTTTTCCAAAAGGAAATTGATTAGTAAATAAATATATTTTCATCGATTGTTTCCTCTATATCTTCTGTAATATAATTCTACAAAAATGAAAAAAATGAATACGTACAATAAATTTGTTATCGTAAATGTATTACAAATGAAGCCAAAAGCAGAATCACGAGGAGCTAATAGTAAGTTACTCAACATAATAAACATAAAACATTGTATATAAACATTCTGTGTCTTACTATTGGTGAATCTATATAGTAGTACTCCTATTAAAATGCTAAATAATATAATTCCTATATAACCAAAATCTTTATAAGCTTCCGCTATATAAGATGAACCAAGTCCACCACCTCTAAAATATATATTAGGATTCACTAAATACGTTATAGTCTGTCCAAATGAATTACCTTGCAATGCCATAGCAACTGTTTGATTAGAAAGAGGCTCAATTCCTAATAAATTTCCAAATATTGATTGATTTCTGATTAAAACCATCCATAACAGTCCGAATGTATATCCATTATCAGGTATAACATCATCTAACATTTTCCCATAAGCTATTAAATTTACACTTGACTCTTCAAACGCTTTTCTGATATTTTCCACAATCGAATAATCTGTCGATAAATTTATTCTTGTATAAGTAAATTGTTGTGCAATTGCAATAATAAAAGGACTTAGGATTACACCATAAAGTATCCATCTTTTTTTTATCCAAATTTTCCCCTCTTTTTCCTCTTTATTACGATAAAACAAATAAATTATTGTCATGACTATCGGTAAAATGAAAGAACTTCGTTTCCCGCTTCTAAGTGATATTAATGCAATTAGAATATTTATACCTAAAACAAAAAATGTCCTTTTTTTAGACGGCTTCGTACAAAGAAATAACCAAAAGAACAAATTATATCCTTGTGCAATTCTTTGTATAAAACCAGGAAGACTACTGGAATACCCTAAATAGCTTTCAACATATCCTATTTCATTTATAATTCTACTTCTTTCTATTTCCACTAGTATCTTAGGTATAACTGTAATCCCCAAACACAACATACTTGTTGTTTGAATTAGTTTTATTTTTTCTGAACTAATGGAACTAGAAGTTATATTTTTCTTTTTCATCGAAAAATCTTGAATTTGATATCCCACATATAACGCAATCTGACTTAAGTATAAGCAAAAAATGGTATGAAAAATTATTTCACTACTAAATAAAGTTTCCAATCCAGTATTTTTATCCACGAAAAAATTCAAAAATACTGAACCACTCAAAAAAAGTATTGTAAATACCTCAAAAAAGAAAAGTCCTATATGCTTCTCTAAACTTTGAAAAGTTTTACATAATATAGTAATTGTAACTATTCCCAAATCGACTATTAATATGGAAGTAGAGTTATTAATCAGCGAAAAAATACAGATTATAACTGATATGCAAATTACTATGTTATAGATAGACACAATTTTTCTATTCATTATTTAGCTCCATAAATTTTAAAATTTTATTTGTATATTCTTCCACATTTGATATGTAAATTCGACGTCCCTCTTTTTTCTTTTCGACTTTTTTTAAAGCTTCAACGAAAGATTCTACATTTCTTGGATCATAGAAATAAATATTCTCTTTACATTGTTCTATATTGGGTAAACGCTCTATATCTTGCTCATTCCCTGGAATAATCACATCATTTCCTGAATATAATCCTTCATAAATCGTCCGCCCAACGCAAAAGAACTTTTCTCCACGAATAATCGCATTTGAAATCGCATATATTTTATTAATATCTTCTATTTCTCCTAAAAAGATAATATCATTATATTTTTCCGCCTTTTTTATACATTTTTGAGCATATTGGCCTTTTATCTTCCCAGCAATTAATAAGTAGGCATCTATATTGGCCTTTATAAAACCATCTATAACAAACTCTACTCCTTTCTGCTCATAAATCATGCCAATTACAGAATATATCTTTTTATTTTCTTTTAGCCCTAAGTTCTTTTTTATTTTATCTTTTTGAATAAATTCAACATTTCTCATATCAAACGGATTATTTAATACTATTTCATTTTTTAAATTATAATCTTTAAATGCCTCATATGTTGCATGGTCTATATATATTACCCCTTTCGTATCATTTAAAGATTTAAGCACTTCTTTAAAAAGCCTGTTACTTCCTTCAAATACCTCTCTTATATGTATATAGTAGTTGCCTTTTGGAGAAATCAAAGGCCACAAAACTAAGGAGTTCAAATATACCCTATCGTATTTTTTCATGAGGCTTTTCACTTTTTTTCTATTCATCGTCCACAAAATATTATTCATTTTTTGATACAAAAAGCCCAACTTAGAAACGTGCTTTCTCCCAGAATAACACCTGCTAAAAGGAAGCCACATACTATAAATTTCTTTTACATTCTTCCCGAAGCCTTGCCGAATCACTTCCTCTTTAATACTGCGCGGAAAAGCTTTAGGACGTAAGATATCTATTTCTATATTTGTATTTGTCACCCAATTGACTAAACTTTTTCCTGCTCCATACAGCAAATTGTTGGCGTGCATTATGACTAAAATTTTCATAATTCCCTCACATTTTAATTTTATTGATTATAATCTTATACGCCGTTTCCACGGTATAATACTTCATTAAAAAGTTATAACTTGCTTCTTTAAAAGAGCCTAATCCAGTTTTATTACTTACTACTTTTTCTATTAATCTATTGACGTTATAAATATCATTGCTTTCGCACCACCATCCAAAATCTCCATCAACAATAACTTTTCCTACATCTGTATTAGGATCTGTAACTGCTAGTACCGGAAGTTTCGCCTGCATATAATTAAGCAAACGACTTGGAAAATTAGGAATTGTAAACCTATGATCCAAAAAAATCATTCCAACATCACACGAAGCAATCATTTGATCATAGTCATCTTTAGGTAGCCTTTTCATTAATTTCATATTTGAGGGTTGATATTTATTAAAAAATTTTTCAAGCAGATTATATTCTGTTCCATCTCCTACAATTAATATAAAAATCTCTTTATTATTAATTAACTGTTTTAGACATTTAATTAAAAAAGGAATCCCCTGTGGTTTTCCAAGATTTCCACCATAAACAAACACTATTGTATTTTGTGGAATTTCATATTTTTTTCTCATCCTTTTTTTTTCGTTTTCGTCAATACTCATATCCAGCATTTCAATACAATTAGGACAAACCTCTACCCTTTGTGGAGAAATTTCATGATTGTGCTTTAATATGTAATTTTTATTGGCTTCTGACATACAGCCTATATAATCAGAAATAGCATATAGCTTTTTCTCTTTGATACGGAAATATCGATATATAAGTTTCTTATATCCACTCTTTTTTAACATTCCCAAATCAACTGCATTCTGTGGAAATATATCCTTTAAAAGCAAATATGTCTGAGCTTGATCGCGCTTTTTCACATATTCAACAGCCTTTTGTAAAGTAATTGGCGGGGTCGAATATAAAACTAAGTTGAATTTAACATTCGCGAAATACTTTTTTATAGCATGAATGAATATGTACTCTAATGTAATAGTAGAAATTCCTTTTTCAATGAGATTTGTTTTTTGAATATTTCCGATTTTTATTTTTAAAATCATTGCATTTTTTTCTTTCAAAACCTGTGTTTTTTTTCCTGTTCGCCTCTCCGCAGGTGAAATCACATATATATGATGCTTTTCTCTAGCAAACTTACGTAAGAGATCCGTGTATATTCCACTTTGATTCAATGTATCAAAATCAAGTAATGTCAGAAAAAGAATGTTCATCGTATTATCCTCTCAAAAATGATTATAATAAGTATTACTCTCCTAGTTTCTGTATTACTGCTCCGTCATACATCAACATAGCAATATTATCGTCATAATTATTGAAACATGGCTCATTTTTTATGCCTTTAACGTTATTTTCAATTAAGCGTACAAAATCAACTCCTGCTCCATATGCATGCAGATATGCCCCACCAAACCTCGGATTAATTTCGGATAAATAATATCTACCATTGCGGTACCATAAATCCATATCAATAGGTCCATTAAATTTAAACACTTTAAGAGCCTTTTTTACAAACTCAACTAACTTGTCATCTTTAAAAGAAATTGTCTTATTAGCTCCTCCTATTTTTGTTTCCAGCTTTTTCTTGCTAAATAGCGCTACAGGCTCATGCGAGATTGTGTCAATATAAATGTCAGCATCCAGGTCTATGCTATCCCCCATATATTCTTGAATAATCAGGCTTGAGTCTTCCGCCATTGCTTCCTTCAAATCAGACAGATTTGTGATTTTTCTAGCTCCTACAGATCCGCTGCCTTCCCTTGGTTTTACGAAAACAGGAAATCCAATCTTATTCTCGTTTAACTCCTTTTCAAAAGACTCAATGTCACCATACGTCATTACCGTATCTATTCCATTCTTTTTTAAATACTTAAACATCTCGTACTTATCAAAACAAACTTCAGCCGTTTCAGTATATGGAGCTAAAACTTCCACTCCTAATTCACGAAATTCTTCTCTATGCTCAGCCAAAATTTTAATTTCAGGATCAATTAAAGTTGTAATGACATCAATTTCTTCTTTTCTACAAATATCAAAAATAGTTGATATATAATTTTCATCATTTACAGCAGGCACAATGTAAAATTTATCAGCCATATAAATTGCTGGTGCAGTCACACTCATATCTGTTGCAATAATTTTCCCGTTATTCCCCATACTCTGTCTAAAATCCTGCAAAAGCTGGCATCTTCTTCCAGCACTACAAAATAATATATTCATATCCTTTTCTCCCATTCTTTTATTTTCTATCACCGTACAGCTCTTCGTAATATTTTCCAGTCCCCCATAACTGAGCTAACGGTTCTTCTTTCATTTCTTTTTTAAAGTCTTCCAACATTTTTATATATGTATATTCCGGCTCATATCCTAAATCACGCTTGGTTTTCGACCAATCAAGCATTGATTGTAATGTGTCTGGCATAGACGAATCATAAGAAATTTCTGATTTCTTATTTCCTTCCGAAAATACGTCTACGATTCCGTGAATCATTTCATCTAACGAAACTCTTTCTGGCGAACCTATGTTATAGAACCCGCCTTCTAATTCTGATCGAATCGCAGCAACAATTACTTTAGTAAAATCCTTAATATAGACCATTTCTTTCACTCTGGAAGGATTTCCATATATTGTAATTGGCTCGCCATTTTGTGCTTTATCCATCAACCCACGATATGGCATTTTTCTCATCTTCCCATCAGCATAATGGTATGCATTTGGATGATATTGATAAATTGTAAAAAATCTTAAAATAAAACGAGAAATTCCATACTCATTATGGTAATTTTCAATCAAATCAACCGCTGCATTTTTTGCAATCGCATATACACTATGATCACCTGTCGCCGGATATGATCGTGGTGCATCCGGATCCATTGGCTTTCCGCTCTCATGCAGATAAAATAAATCATATGGAGTGGTAGGAAATACTATTTTCTTAATATCAGCAACCCTCATATACTCTAAAACATTCATTGTTGCTTCAATAATTGTTCGGATCAACGCCTGTGGATTAAATGCACATCTTGAAGGTAATTCTCCGGCCAAATCAACAACTGCGTCAATATCGTATTTTTCAAGACATTTGAAAGAATCTTTATCTGTTATATCAATTGATACATATTCCATCCCTCTGTCTGTAAAAAATCCATTATCAGAGGCTCGTTTTCCTGCAGCAATCACAGAATATCCCGCTTCATTTAATGCCAGTGCCGAGTATGCTCCTAAATTACCTGTTGCTCCCAAAACCAGTACTGTCTCTTTTTTCATAAACATTATTCTCCTTTTTCAGTAAACGATTGAATTTTAAAATATTGATTTGTAGAAATTCTTTCTCTGACTTTTTCCAATTTTTCATTTCGCTTGATGTAAACTTCTGGCAGATACCGAATAAACATACCTCCAAATGTCATCGAATATGCTCCTACTCGATAGTAGACAATTTCATCCCCCTGCCTTAATTCTTGCTCATCTTCCAAAATCATAATCCGATCATGATCCATACAGGTATATCCACAAATTATCTGTTTCGGAATATTTCTTTGCTCTTTTGGGGCAGTAGTGGAATACAAGTACCGCTCCTTTTTCCAAAGCGGGTCAATATGAATGCGGCTTCCATCAGTTGTAACAACTCTCGCATGCTTCGTATCCTTAACATCAATAACAGATGTATGTAACTCTACTACTGAACCAATAACTGCAGAACCAGGCTCTACAATTAACTTGGTCTTATTGATATTAACTACTTTTTCTAATTCTTTTTTTATAGCTTTGATATAGTCTACTGGTGTCGGCTTTCCTTCAACTCCGCCAAAGAATCCGCCTCCTATATCAATAAAATCAAGGTTAAGCTCGTATTTTTCTATAAGATAAGCTGCATATTCAGCAATAGTTTTATATACGGCAACACTTCTTGTTATACTATTACAATGCAGATGAAGGCCTAACTTTACTTTTGGACAATACTCATATACTGTTTCCAACGCTTTTTGTAAGGATCCGTTTTCATCTGTAAATCCAAATCTGAATCCATCTTCTTCGTATCCGATATCTTCTTTACTGAACATTTCTGGCGAAACATTAACGCGAATTCCTATACTCCGCTCTTTGCTTCCATATTTCTTCAAAAATTCTAAATCATTTTTCGAATCGAGATTTAAAATAGCTTCTCCTTCTATTGCCTTTTTAAAATGCTCTTCTCCCTTAATTGGACCATTGAATATAATAGAGTTCATTGAATAACCACATAATTTTGCTAAGTCCAATTCCTCATCTGAAACCACTTCTGCAAATACATTTTTATCTTTCAAATATTCCAAAAGCCAAGGAAGAGAATTTGTTTTTACCGAATATGCCAGTTGTGAATTAGGCCAAATTTCTTTCAAAGCATTCTCAAAATCATCAATATTCTTTTTTAATTTATCTTCATCTATCAAAAAAAATGGAGTTTTCATCAGCCACCTCTAATTCCCTTTAAATTCATCCATTGTATATTTTGCCGATACTTCGGAATCAATCCCATCTCTTTTTAATACTGCTAGTACTGTTTCAATGAGTATCTTTACATCACCTCTAAATGAAATATTCCGAACGTAGTGAACATCCATTTTAAATCGTTTTTGCCATGATACGCCATTTCTTCCACGAACCTGAGCATATCCAGTTAGGCCAGGTCTTACATCATGTCGATGCCTTTGCTCTTCGTTATACAATGGCAAGTATTTTTCAAGAAGAGGACGCGGGCCAACAATACTCATATCCCCTTTTAAAATATTAAATAATTCCGGCAATTCATCTAAACTAGAATTCCTTAAAAATTTCCCATATGAAGTTAATCTTTGAACATCTGGCAAAAGCTTTCCATCTTTCCCTTTTTTATTGTTCATAGTCCGAAATTTAATTAAATTAAATAATTTTTCATCTTTTCCAGGTCTTTTTTGAACAAAAAATGGATTCCCTCCCATTTTAATAGTTCCAATTACTGTCAAAACAATTAAGAGTGGAGATAGAATAATTATGGTGACAAGAGATATCAAAAAATCTAAAATCCTTTTTATATACTTTTCATAAAATCCTTTTCTTCTTCTCATACCAGACACCTACTCAAAACATCCCTTCACGATCTCAATCACTTTCTCCTGCTCTTCCACCGTCATTTTATTATCACTCGGCAGACACAGTCCCCTCTGAAAGATATCCATTCCCACATCCAGCGGTTTCCCGTCCTGTCCTACAGCGCCTCCTGCAATATAGGCATTGGTCTTTGCCCGTCCATTTCCTTCTCTTGTGATAAATCCATTCATCCGATAAATCGGCTGCATGTGCATCGGTTTCCAGATTGGACGTCCTTCTGCATTATAGGATGCCAGTGTTTCCAGAATCTCTGTCGGACAGCTCTTTCCCGACTCACTGATATACAGTGCTTCCTGTTCTCCCCGTACCTGCCTGCACATGGCTTCCGGATAGATTACTATACAGCTCAGCCAGAAGTTCGGCTCACTGTTTTCTTCATCATATGGATTCATTTTCACTGGAAGGTCTTTGAAGCCTTCTTTATATCTCTCATAAATTGCTTTCTTCTGTGCGATATGTTCCTCCAGGTATGGGAACTGTCCTCTAACCACTCCTGCAATCACGTTACTCATCCGGTAGTTGTATCCCAGTTCCTCATGCTGGTACCACGGTGCGTTTTCTCTGGACTGAGTAGACCATTTCCGCACTTTCTTTGCTGCTTCTTCATCATCTGTCAGAAGCATTCCTCCGGATGATCCTGTGATAATCTTGTTTCCATTAAAGGAAATGCAGTTATAAGTTCCAAATGTTCCAGTCTGAACACCTTTATAGGTTGCTCCGAGAGATTCTGCTGCATCTTCGATAATAACTGCGCCATGTCTGTCACAAATTTCCCGGATTTCATCAATTTTGCCCGGTGTTCCATAAAGATGTGCTACTACAACAACTTTTACTTCCGGATAGAGTTCAAATGCTTTTTCCAAGGCTACCGGATCCATGTTCCAGGTATCGTACTCCGTATCAATAAATACCGGAACACCGCCTTCATAAACGACCGGATTCACCGTGGCATCAAATGTCATATCTGAGCAGAACACCTTGTCTCCCGGCTTTACCCCTGCCAGCTTCACTGCCATATGAAGTGCTGCAGTTCCGGCTGATAATGCCACCGCATACTTACATCCGATTTTTTCACAGGCAAGCCGTTCTGTCTCATTAATATTTTCGCCAACCGTTGACATCCAGTTGGTTTCATATGCTTCTTTTACATACTCCAGCTCCGGGCCATGCATGGTCGGGCTGGAAAGCCATACTTTTGATGAAAATGCTTCCATTTCTTTACTCATCTTCCCTCACTCCTTACTTTTTTGCACAAAAATAAGGACCTCCTCATTTGGAAATCCCTGCCTTGTTTTCTATCTTTTATTCGATCTTTTTTCTTCTGTATATAATAACTCCGTAGCTTTCTACGTTTCCCCTTATTCTTCCCCTTTTAGCCGGATACTAAGAAGAACCGTCCGTTTCTTCCCGAACAGTTCTTTTTCTATGACAACGTACCGTTTCCGGATCCTCTTTCTGACCACATTTCCGAGATACTGTGAAAGAGGGTCTCCGGCCCAGACGATATTTCCTTCTTCATCGGTTTCTATTTCTGACCGTTTTACGATGTACTCTTCTTTTTCCTCAGCCTGTTCGATCGTGATCAGGCTTTCCAGAAACTCCTGCTCATCCTCCCGGACCGGCAGGAATTCTTCTTCCCCATCACTTAACAATTTGGAAAGCTTCGGTACTTTTTTTAATTGATAATATAATGTTTCCGGAGTCTGCGTCTTGACAAACACATACCCCGGAAATAGGATTTCTTTCTGTATCTTGTGTTCGCCTTTCAATCTCCAGCATGTCTCCCGTTTGATCAAAAAGCTTTTTTCACATATCGTCTGTGGCAGCATCTTATCCAGCACTTCTGTCAGTTCTTCTTCTTTCCCTGTCATTGTCTGTATGACATACCACATAACTTCTCCTCTCTGGGAAGCTTATCTGTTTTTTGACATAGCTTCGCCATATCTGCGGTGAAAAAATTTTTTTAAGTCTTTCACCCCAGACTTCCTTTTTTCCCTTTTTATCCGTTTTTTCCGCAACCATGACTTCTTATCACAGTTGTTTTCCAAACTTCTTTTCCGTTTTCGCACTTCTTATCCGGACGTGCGGTTTTTAGCTTTTTGATACAATTTCAAGGCCAGCCCAGAGTCCTTTTCTCTGATACTGATCCACCGGGCATTCCAGACGTGCCAGACGCTTATGTCGGTCAATTTTGCGGATCTGGCTTTCCCGCCCGCAAAGCGGTCCTTCTGTCACACAGGTCTGTCCTTCTTTTATATAGCCCCGTGACATCGGGATGTGGTGCTCCTTCCCGCCGATCTCCTCCAGAAATCTGGTTTCTTCTGTACCGACAGGAATCAGGCTCTGAGCATCTTCTATTTCCGGTATCGTCTGATCTTTGATCACCAGAAAAATGTACCCTGCAAAGAGAGGCTCACGGATCAGATGCCAGCTACCTTCGTAGCGTTTCATCTTCTCATAGGTAAAGACAAAGGCCTCTCCGTCCTGTCCTGTAAGCTTTTGCTTCCACTTTTCTGCTGTTTTGTCTTCATTTCCCGCTTCACAGCGCACTGCGTACCAGATGACGCTCACCACCTACTCATTTCGCAGAGTGTGATACTCTGCGAACCCGTTATTTTTGTATACGAAATAGTGAAAACTTTAAGGCTGTTTTCACCTCCCTAATTATAACACAACAAACTGAAAATGCAATTCTATAATACTGGAACATGTCGCAAAAGACGGGATTTCCTCGTGAGGACAAAAAAGTGGACAGCCTTTTTTCTTTAAGATTCATCTTTCGACTTGTAGAATTTTCAAAATTATGCGTCAAATCTTTGGTCGAATACCATCTTTAGAGACAATTCTTTTTCTTTTTTTTGCTTCTATTTAAGATTTTATTCCTGATTTTATTAACGTCAATATTCATGTCAAAAATTTTTTATTCGGAAGAAACGCCCTGTTTTCTGATCATTTCCATGTTGAATTTGTCATTTCCAAGAGTATCACACTCTGCGATTTTTTTATTATTCTACCGTTATTTCCTGCTGTTTTTACTGTTGAATGTAATATGGACTGGTTATTCCGCAATCAGCCCGGAGAGTTTTTCCATATTATCCCGCTTTAGCTCCATGGACGGATGCACATACCGGTTCAGTGTGATATTAACGCTTGCATGGCCCAGAATCTCGCTGAGGCTTTTGATGTCAAAGCCCAGTTCAATGCATCTGGTTGCGAAAGTGTGACGCAGCGCATGATAATTTGCCTCTTCGATGCTTGATTTCTTCAGAACCTTTTTAAAATGATACTGGAGGGTACGGGGTTCAACATATCTGTTTTCTTTTCCTGTCAAAAGATATTCATTGCCGTGTCTCTGGTACTCACCAAGCACTTCCGCTACTCCCTCCGGGATTGGAATATGCCGGATCGACTTGCTGCTTTTCGGCGGAGTGATGATAATTCTGGTCCTGCTTCCCCACTCCAGCCGTGGTTTTTCCGGTCTTTTATTCTGAATGCGCTGCATTGTTTTCCGAATAAACACTTCTTTTTCTCGCAGATGAATGTCCTCCCAGGTCAGCGCGCAGAGTTCCCCGATCCGAAGTCCGGTAAATAAGGTCAGGAAGATGCCGCAGTTCATTGGTGACGGATACTCCCGCAGATACCGGATCAGCTGTTCCTGCTCTTCTCTGCTTAAAATCCGCATCCGGGTTTCTTCCTTTTTTATGGTGATCTGGGATAGATCACAGTCGACTCTCTGGAATCGTCCATTGATGTAGCGGATCACGTTTCGGACGACTCCCAGAATGTCTGTTACGGTTTTTGCTGAAAGGGGAGCTATTTCTTCTGTTCCCTCCAGAAGGGTATTGATAAACTCGTCAATGATGGCAGTATTCAGACTGCCAAGTTTGATTGCTCCGATTTCTTTGTCAATATGAAGTTCAATCAGATTTGCATACTTTACATAGGAAGATTCTTTGATGCGGGGCCGGATATATTCGAGCCACCGATAGAGAAATTCCGAAAATTCTTTTTCCGAATCAGGAAGATATTTCTTCTCTATTTCTTTTTGACTTGTTTCTTTTGCTTCCTGCAGTTTCTGTTTGGCCTGGGTATAGGTTTTTGCGTAGACAGAACGGTATACTGCTTTGCCGTCTTTTGATCTGTCTGCAATGTATCTGCCTTCCCAGCGTCCGTCTTTCCTTCTGTAAATATTTTCTCCTTTTCTTGCCATGTCCCTTTCCTTTCTCTTTTGCGATGCTTCCGATCGGATTCTTCTCCTGTTTCAATCGGATTGTTATCGCTCAGGACCGACCTTGTTTCCTTTCCTCCTCTCCCTTTTTCGTGTACTGTATCCGCCCTGTATTCCAGATCCCGGTGTCTGATTTCTGTCACTGAGCTTTTGTAGGAATCCGGCTGATGGATATGCATGTCAGCGAAATACAGCACGTTTTATCATATCTTTTTCATTATTACATAAAGCCGGGGCCGCTTGAAGTGGTTTCTACTGGAAAAAGCCCGGATACTTGGGAAGACTCTGTTCTTCTCGCAATCGTATCCGGGCTTCTTATTTTTACTGATTCAGATATTTTCGGATTTCCCTCTGAAAAATCTTCATACTGCTTTCTATATTCTTATTCTTTTCGAAGATCTCTGTAATTTCGGTGTTTGCCAGACTGATCATCTGTTCGTACGTCTCATATTGATAATATTTCGGTGTGATCGTTCCATGTTCAATGACATCACACAACAGTTCTCCACTAATAACCTGTTCTTCCTTATCCATATCTTCCTGAATAATCGAGGCCGCTTTCTCAGATCTTGCTACAGATTCCAGGACGGATACGCCTTGTGAGTACCGGAAAATATCGAGCTGGCTTTCGTATCCACAGACAAGTTCTTTCAAAAATTCCCACGCCAGTTCTTTCTCTGTGCTATCATGATTGATTCCAATCAGAAGTGCGTCCACCTTGGAAATGTTCTCTCCGTGGGTACGGCCTGGAAATGTCGTGCAGTCCCATTGAAAATTGGAATACTTCTTGATTTTGTATGGATAAGTTTTGTATGTCCGGTATTCAGCAAACGTCAGGGGCATAAACGCAACTTTTCCTGCATCAAAGTCTTCCTGTGTCACATTTTCGCCCTGATTCAGAGCCAGTAGTTCTTTCATAAATTTCACCGACTCAATCACATACTGATTGGAAAAGTCTACATTTTGTTTTTCATTATCAAACGCGCTTCCGCCGCTTGTATACATCGCATCCTGCCAGGAATAATTGTAAGTTCCGAACTGGTCAATCCGGCCGTCGCCATCTGTATCTTTTGTCACTTTTCTGCAGATTTCCAAAAAATCATCCCATGTCCAGTCCTGCTGGGGCATTTCGATTCCTTCCTGCCGAAGCAGTGTCTTATTGACAAACAGCATCGTTGGAACTACTTCATATGGAAGTGCATACTGGATTTCTTCCATGCCCTTTCCGATATCCATCGCTGTCTGGAAAATCTCTTCGCTTTGAAACTCCGGATCTGATTCCATAAACGTATTCAGTTCCTGCAAAATTCCAAGGGAACAGTACTGGTTAAAGTCCGTATCCAGAACCATAAAGACATCCGGCATTTCTCCTTCCAGAAGGCGCTTTGCACACCACTCGGAGTAATCCTTTTTTTCAATTCCCGAAGTATAGCGGACCGTTACTCCTGGATGGCTTTCTTCAAAACGCTCAATCGCCCTGTCGATAATAACGAAAGCGTCTGCGTTTTCCACGCCCCAGTTGCTTCCGGTAAACATGCCAAACTCCAGCTCCTGTGTCTGTGCCTGCGGTCTGCTCCAGAAATACATTCCTGCCAGAAAGAGCAGTGCTGCCGCTGCCTGTATCATTCTTGTTATCCATTTCCTGTACAATCTCATCTTCCTATTCTTCAGTCATATTCTTGTGTGCGTTCGTCTGTACTGCCCAGATTGCAAGCTGCGTCCGGTCTCTTAGATTCAGCTTGTTCAGAATCGTACTTAAGTAATTACGGATCGTTCCCTCGGAAAGGCTTAGTGTATCTGCAATTTCCTTGTTGCTTGCTCCTTTTTCTACCTGTGCAATGATTCTCCATTCTGTTTTTGTCAGCTGGCGGATATCTTTTTCCTCAACAGGAATGGTATAGTTGGTTTGAGCCATCTGCGAAAACAGTCTCAGCACTTTTGCCGCAATGTCAGGATTGATCATTGCTCGTCCGCTGTAAACAGTGCGTATTGCATCACTCAGTTCATCCATGGAGACACCTTTCAGAAGATATCCGCTTGCCCCATATTTCAGAGCGTTAAATACATACTCGTCATCATCAAAGGTTGTCAGAATGATGATCTTAATCTGCGGATAATTTTCCTTAATAATTTTTGTACACTGTACCCCGTCCATTTTAGGCATCCGGATATCCATCAGTATAATATCCGGCTTATTTTTCCGAATACACTGAATCACTTCCTGGCCATTTGCAGCCACATCTGATACCTCAATGTCCTGTTTGCTGTTTAAAACAATCTGCAGACTCTGCCGAATCAGCTCCTGGTCATCTGCAATCAGTACTTTAATCATACTCTTCACCCCATCTTATCGGAATCCGGGCATCAATCAAGAATCCATTTTCTCCTGAGAAGTGGATCGAGCCGCCCAGCATGGCAACCCGTTCTTTCATATGTTTTGTTCCGAATCCCTTCTTTATCTCTTTGCATCCACATCCATTGTCCTGAATTGTCAGATGCAGTACTCCATCAATTTTTCTGGCGTCAATCTGTATTCTTGTTGCTTTCCCGTGACGCAGGGCGTTTGTAATGCCTTCCTGTATGATTCGGTAAACAACATTTTCTTCATCTTCACTAAACCGGAATGGTTTCACTTCTGAATGAAACACTACTTCCACCCCCGCAAGTGAGTTCATTTCTGCGATCATATCGCTTATGGCTTCATCCAGCTGAAAATGTTCCAGCGCATCTGCACGCAGTTCGGAAACAGAACTGCGAACGTCTTTAATCCCTCCTCGTACCGCCTTTGCAATCACTTCCAGCTGTTTTTTCGTCTGTCCCGGGTCAATGTCGACCAGGGCAATGCAGGCATCAACTCCGGCAGACACACCGGTCAAAGTATGGCCCAGCGTATCATGGATTTCTCTGGCCACCCGGTTTCTTTCCCTTGTTTCAGCCATTTTTTCTGTCATTTCATTGTATTCCTTCAGCCGGTCATTTGCATATTGAAGCTGCCTGGACCATTCATTCACTTCCTGAATGGTATTTCGCTGTTCATTAATGATGTTAATACAATACAGAATGAAAATCATAATATTCAATGATCCCAGTATATTGTAGACGGAAAACAGCAGCTGCTGCTGTGTCTCGTTGTAATACTGTATGTAATCCCTGACGGAAAACAGATGATTGGACACAGAAATCAAATCGTAGTCCGCCACCAGATATCCAAGTGTCGCAACACCGATCAGAAGGTATTTTATCTTTGTATCATTGACAAATACAAGAATATTGGCGAAGACAAGCAAAATCACACCATTATAATTAAAGTCCAGAATCCAGACAAGAACGATGCTGCACACCAGATCTATTCCCAGTGTAATCGCAATGATTTTCCCGCTTTGTTCTTTCCGCGTCTCCCGGATCAGCATGTCGCATCCAAGAAGAGCAATGAGAAGCAGTGTACTCCAGACAATCATTTCCGGATATTTGGGAATGGCATCTACCTGCCCCAGAAATACTCTGGCCTGATCATCCTCACAGATTTTCTTTGTCGTCATATAGATAAAAAGGCTGATTCCGCCCGCCTGTACCATGTTAATCAGAAAAAAGAGCAGTTTGATAATGCTCATTGCTTTTCTTTTCATCCTACTGCCACCCATCTATATCGTAATTCATCAGGTTTTCTTTTGTAATCAGCCTGCTTGGAAGCTTGACATATTTCTCCACTGCTTTTCCATCCAGTGCCTGATATGCCATTTCCGTCGCCGTCTTCCCGATCGTCTCCGGGCTCTGACTGCTTGTCCCGGTTACATACCCCAGATCCAGCATGGCTTTAAAATCAGGGGAGCCGTCTACTCCGTAAATCAGAATTCCTTCCTCTCTCCCTGCTTTCTGAAGAGCCGCAAGGGCGCCAAGTGCAGACGGATCGTTACCGCCAAATACAACATTAAAATCTTCGTCCAGAAGTCCGGATACTACTTCTGCTGAGATTTCAATTTCTCCGCCGCTGAAAATCTGCTGTACCACCTGATATTCCGGATGTCCTTCGATGGTGTCCAAAAATCCCTGGACTCTCTGGACGATAGAATCCTGCATCGGATTATCCAGAATGATAATTCTGGCCGAATCCACCCGTTTCATCATATCTTTTGCACATTCCTGTCCTGCCTGATAATTATCCGTCTCGATCGTGGACAGAACATAGTCCGTATCATCCACCTGGGTATCAATATTGATAATTTCTACGCCGGCTTCCTGACATGCCTTTAATGCCGGTTTGACTTTTACTTTGTCTACGGGATTGAGAAAAAGAATTTCTATTCCTTCATCGATCATATCGAGGATCTGCTGATTCTGCTTTTCCTGGTCCTGAAGCGGATCCCGGACAATCAGTTTGTCCCCGTTCGCTTCTACTCCCTCGGCAATCTCATCGTTCAGGACATCGAAATAGGGGTTGTTTCTTGTCATGTAAGTAGCCCCTAAGATGTGTTTTTCCTGATCTTGTTCTTTTGCGCATCCGCTGAAGAAGAGTGCAATGCACAGTGCTGCCGCAATCCATTTTGTTCTTTTCATTCTCTGCTCCGTTCACTTCTTCGTCACAATACTTATCTATCATGGTATAACTTTTAGTCTATTTTATCAAGCGTCTTTATCATAAAGAGACCGCTGCGAAAAAATGACGCACCAGTCTCTTTTTTATGATATTTCTTATTATTTTCTGTTTCGGATATAGTCAATAAATACCGCCAGGAGAATAACGACACCTTTTACTACGTCCTGCCAGAATGAATTTACATTCATCAGGTTCAGACCATTGTTCAGTACACCGATAATCAGAGCACCGATAATCGTACCTCCAATTTTACCGGAACCTCCTGCCATGGATGTTCCACCTACTACAACGGCTGCAATGGCATCCATCTCAGCGCCTTCTCCTGCCGTCGGCTGTCCGGAATACATTCTGGATGCCAGAATAATTCCGGCAAGTCCTGCCATAAGTCCCGCATAAGCGTGTACAATAAATTTGACTCTTGCTACCTTGATTCCAGAAAACTCTGCTGCCTGTGTGTTTCCACCTACCGCATAGATATGACGTCCAAGTTTGGTCTTATTCATCATCAATGCTGTAATAATGATGGCAATAATCATAATGATAACAGGAACCGGAACCGGTCCGATATAGCCTGCACCGATAAACTGCCATTCTTTTGTAACAACACGCACCGGAGAACCGCCGGTATATACTTTTGCAAGTCCTCTGGCGATATTCATGGTAGCCAGTGTAACAATGAATGGCGGAATGGTTGTCTTACAGATTACAAATCCGTTGAAAACACCGATTACAACACCAACCAGGGCTCCCGCTATGAGTGCTACAGCAATCGGAAGCTCGTATCTTGATACGCATCCTGCCGCGATTACTCCGGAAAGAGCAATGATCGATCCAACAGAAAGATCGATTCCTCCCAGAATAATTACCATGGTCATTGCACACGCAATCAGCATATTGGTCGAAATCTGCCGCAGAATATTAAACATATTCTGGGTCGATAAAAATGAACTGCTTGTTGCCGGCAAAACCGCAAGAAGAACACATAGCACCAGAAGTGCTATAATAATTCCCAGGTTCTCCCTCAAAAATACTGCTGCTTTATTTTCTGTAGCGGGCAGTTTTGCTTTATTTCCTTTTGTCTGAGCCATGTTTCGTTCCCCCTTTTCCTTCTACTTCGCCGCCAGCTGCATCACAGCTTCCTGAGTGACTTCCTCATGGGAAAGACATCCTGTAACACGGCCTTCTGACATGACATAAATCCGATCGCTCATGTTGATGATTTCCGGAAGTTCGGAGGAAATCATAATGATGGACATGCCTTTTTTCACCAGTTCATTCATGATCACATAAATTTCGGATTTCGCTCCTACATCCACTCCTCTGGTCGGCTCATCCATAATTAATACATCCGGATTGGTGGCAAGCCATCTTCCGATGATGACTTTCTGCTGATTTCCGCCGGAAAGGTTTCCGATTTTCTGTAATTGTGTCGGAGTTTTTGTAGACATCATGTCAATGTATTTCTGTGTGATTTCGATTTCTTTCTTTTCATTAACCCGGATTCCTTTTATGAATTGATCCATAATTTCAATGGTCATATTAAACCGCACACTTTGTACCTTATAGAGCCCTTCCTCTTTTCTGTTTTCCGGGACAAGGGCAATGCCGTTTTTCATTGCTTCTACAGGTGACGAGATCTTTGTTTTTTTCCCTTTCAGGTAGATATCTCCTTTGGCTCCTTTGGTCAGACCGAAAATGGCTTTCATTGTTTCACTTCTTCCAGCCCCCACCAGTCCGGCAAAGCCGATGATTTCTCCTTTGTGCAGATTGAAGCTGACATCACGTACCATATTACCGTCAGAAATATGTTCACACCGGAGTATTTCTTCCCCCGGTTCCTGATACTCTCTTGTGTAATAGCTTGTCAGTTCACGACCTACCATCATGGCAATCAGCTCATCTTTGTTTGTCTCTTTTACCACTTTGGTTCCGACATACTCACCATCTCTCATGACGGTTACTCTGTCACAAATTTCTTCGAGCTCGCTCATTTTGTGCGATATATAGATAATTCCAACGCCTTGTTTTGCCAGTTTCCTCATCGTCTCAAACAGGAATTCCACTTCTTTATCTGCAATCGAAGAGGTCGGCTCATCCATGACAAGAATTCTCGAATTGTACGAAATTGCTTTTACAATTTCTACCATCTGCTGCTGTGCTATTGTCAGCTTACCTACCAGAGTATCGGCTTTAATATGCACCTGATTGGCATCGAGAAGCTTCTGCGCTTCCTCGTTCATCTTCGCCCGGTTAATAAGAAAACCGCTTCCAAATTCTCTTCCGAGAAAAATATTTTCCGCTACTGTCATGTGCGGAACCAATACCAGCTCCTGATGGATGATCGCGATCCCATTGTCCTGGGCATCTTTTACGCCTTTGATTTCTACTTTTTTCCCATCAATCCATATTTCTCCCTCATCCGCAGAATAAATCCCTCCGAGGACTTTGATCAGTGTCGACTTTCCGGCTCCGTTTTCCCCAAGGAGTGCATGTACTTCTCCTGCGTGCAGTTCCAGGCTGATATCATTAAGCGCATGCACCCCTGCAAAGCGCTTATGTATATGTTTCATTTCCAACAGCACATTTTTGCTCACGCTTTCACCTACTTCCTGTTTTGCTTTTCCTCAAGTCCGGGGAACAGACAATCGTCCGTTCCCCTGAAATACATTCTTCTTACTGCCAGCCGTCTGTGCCGTATTCTTCTACATTGTCAGCAGTGATCAGGAAAGTATCAACCGGATAACGGTCTTCTACTTCTTTTCCTTCCATGATGTCATACATGATTTCTACTGCTTTTTCTGCGATCGCGATCGGGGACTGTGCTCCGGTACCTTCCATCAGAGAATCTCCTGATGCCAGTTCGGATTTCACATCCGGTGAACCGTCTACGCCGTAAATTAATACATCTTCAAGGCCTGCTGCGTTTGCTGCTGCTAATGCGCCAAGTGCTGTAGGGTCATTTCCACCGAAGATTGCTACAACGTCGCTGTTGCCCTGCAGAAGGTCTTCTGCGATGCCCATGGATACTTCCAGGTTTCCTTTTGCATCCTGCTGTGCTACGATTTCAAATCCGTGTCCTTCGATCGCATCCAGGAAGCCATTTGTTCTGTCTGTAACGGAGTTCATTGTCGGGGAATCCAGTACGATGATTTTTCCGCCGTCCGGACATTTCTTTACGAGGTCGTCTCCACAAACTTTTCCTGCGTTGTAGTTATCCGATCCTGTATAAGACGCTACATAAGACATATCCGCTACTTCTGTGTCGAAGTTTACGATCGGTACTTCTGCGCTTTTCAGTGCGTCAAGTGCCGGCAAAATTCCTTCTGCTTCAACCGGATTTAAGAAGATACCATCGATGTTCTGGGATACCATATCTTCTACCTGGGTAATCTGAAGAGAAACATCATTAGCCGGGTCTGTAGAAATCAGTTCATCGCCGTTTGCCTCTACCAGTTCTTTGATCTTGTCTTCGATTGTCACAAAGAACGGGTTTGTTCCGTCCATACAGGTATAGGCGAATTTGTAGTGTTTGCCGCCGTCGTCGGAAGATCCGCCATTGTCCGATCCGCCGGAACCACTGTCTCCGCTATTACACCCCATTAACATGGTTCCTGCCATCGCTGCCACAAGCAATACACTTAACACTTTTCTTTTCATAATCTTTCCTCCTTTTGCTTTGTGTATTTTTGATAGATTCATCATAGCAAAGCGTGATTTTTTGTGCAGGTGTACAATGTAACGATTTCCACATGACATTTGCAATGTTTTAAATGACAAATGTAATATATTCTCGACAAAAATAGCGCTGTGCGTCAGACATCTTTCCAGGTTGTCTGCTTTGCACAGCGCTGATTTGTCTGTATTTTTACGGTGCCGGCGGATATTCATTGCACAGCAGCCGGTAAGGAGCTTCATCCTCTTCGATTTCCGGGAATCTTCCCATCGGCTCGTAGAAACGATTATCCGTGTTATCGTCATTGCACATGGAAACTTCTCCTAACAGAACTGCCCCGCTTCCTTTCTCCACTTCAAAGTCATGGTACATATACGGATATACCGTAATGCTTTCGCCCGGGGTCAGCCTGATCTGTGTTCCCGCCGGAACGGTATATTCCCTTCCGTCACTATGGATGGTAACATCGGTATCATCAAAAGATCCATCCTCTTTGGAATTATAAACACGGATCAGAACATTTCCACCTCCACGGTTTATGATGTCTTCCATTTTTGTCCAGTGGAAATGCATCGTTGCGGACTGATCTTCTTCCAGATAAAGAAGCTTTTCCGCATATGTTTTTTTATATTTATCCATATGCGTATTTCCATTTCTGAGAGTGATCAGAGAAAATCCGATCTTCTTGAAATTTCCAAGGCCATAGTCTGTGATATCCCATCCCAGCATATTATCACGGATTTCATCATATTCATGTCCTTTTTCTTTCCATTCATCCGGTGTAAAGTCACAGAATGGCGGAAGATGGAAACCGCATTTTCTGATCATCTCTTCCATATTTTTTAATGCCTGATTAATTTCGGAACGTTTCATTTCTTTATCCCTCCTATTTGCATCCGGAAAAAACACGCATGGCATGAAGAACATCCTCTTTCATGCAGTCTCTTGCCCAGCATGTGATATCATGGAAAAATACCGGTCCATCTGTTTCCATGCATTTCTGTTTTACATATTCACCGCCTGCTTTTGCGCGATAAGTATAATAATTTATTTTTCTTACACCCCGGTCAATGCATTTTCTGAAATCCTCATCGCTGACTCCGCTTCCGCCGTGCATGACAATCGGAATTCCAATCGTCTCCCGGATTTTCTCAATCCGGTCAAAATCCAGCTTCGGTTCCGCTGTATATAAGCCGTGGACGGTTCCGAAGGAACATGCAAGCGCATCGATGCCAGTCGCTTTGACAAAATTTCCCGCCTCTTTCGGATCTGTATAGCAGTCATTCTGTGCCTTTCCATCTTCACTGTTCATTGCGCCGATTTCAGCCTCCACAGACGCACCGTACATTTGGGCGATTTCCACTGCAGCTTTCGTATATGCACAGTTTTTCTCATACGGCAGCATGGATCCGTCATACATGACAGAGGAAAATCCCATATCCAGCGCCTCCCGGATCATATCAAAATTGTCGCAGTGATCCAGATGAACGCATACCGGTACTTTTGCCTTGTCAGCCATCAATACCATAATCGGTCCGAGCGTTTTCAAAGAGATATACTCTTCATGTACCGGAGCAAATTGAAGAATTACCGGTTGTCCCAGCTCTTCTGCCGCCCCCAATACTGCCTGGATTCCTTCCAGTTCTGTAACATTGAAGGCCCCAATCGCCATATTTTCTGCATCCGCTATGTCTAAGACGGTTTTCATGGATACAATCATTGTTATTTTCCTCCTATTCTTTCATAATCTTCTGCTTTTTCCAGCCATTTTGTATCTTTTCCCTTAATTCCGCGAAAGACTTTAAGCCGCTGATCGTATCGTATGTTGATACGCAGCACGCACCGGTCGCCGCGGCATATTCAATACTTTCTTTTGGTGTACATCCTTGCATGGCAGCATACAGAAATGCCGCAATACTGGTGTCGCCCGCTCCGGTTCCGGACAAAATCCGTTCAGGGACGAAGCTGTCTTCAAAAAGTTCTGTATTTTCCCAGCCTTCCAAGTCAGCATCCACGTTCCTCATTCTCTCTTTTCCCGAAGTCTTTAAGTACATACCTGCCGCACCGCATTTTAACAAGACAGCACCACATCCATAGGACAGTACTTTCTCAGCCAGAGGCCGGACATCTTTGCTAAGAGAAAGAATCGATACAATATCCTCGCCTTCTGCTCTTTCCTGCCATTCCTGATATTTTTCACGATCCACCATATAAGCAAGCTCTTCGATACTCGGGACGAAAAAGTCCACATACGGAAGCACTTGTTTTAAGATACTTTCCCAGTCACACTGTCCCGATTCGGATTCCGGGTCAACAGCTGCGAGGTCCAAAGAAGAAGTAAGACCTGCGGACTTTACCGCTTTATACAGCTTTACCAGTCCTGCTCCATCATTTTCATAAAACCGGCGCATCAAAGTCGGATACCCAAAGTGAAAATAATCCACCTTTTTTACTTCCTCCCAGTCCAGGTCGTCTGCACAGAACGTGTGATTACTGCCTGGATCATGCAGAAATGCCCTGTCGCTTCCTTTTGGAGCAAGCACAATCGTATAAGAAGTGGCTCCCTCTTCATCCCGGATCAAATGCATCGGGCATCCGTACTCCTCCAGCTTTTTCATCATGATATCCCCGAAAAGATCTGTCCCGATTTTTGCTGTCAGAACCACATCCGCCCCCAGCTTCTGCAAAGCAAGTCCGGTATTGGAAACCGCACCTCCCAATGTCATCTGGGCAGGCCCCACATTGACAAGCTTCCCCTGTCTTAGAATTTCCGAAAATTTTTGCGTTCCGGAATTGTGGAATTCTGGAGTAATATCGAGGGAAATATGTCCTGCTACCATGATTTTTTTCTTTTTCATAAAGCCCTCCTTTTCCGTCTGAATACTATCTTTATCATATCATTGGAATAGTAAAAGTCAATTCGCTTTTGTAAACTTATTACAATCATCATTCAAGTTGTGACATTTGTAATATACATTTTTCACAATTTTTATCATACGATTTAAATACAAAAAGAAGAGTTCTGAACTTCCTTGTCCAAAACTCTTCCTATACTTATTTTCCTATTTTATTCTCTCAAATGCCGTCTCCAGATCTTCGATAATATCATCAATATGCTCCGTTCCAATGGAAAGACGGATGGTATTCGGACGGATACCCTGTTCTTTTAATTCTTCCTCATTCAGCTGTGAATGTGTTGTGGAAGCCGGATGGATTGCCAGTGATTTCACATCCGCCACATTTGCAAGGAGGGAGAAAATTTCCAGGCTGTCGATAAATTTCCTTGCTTCTTCTGCGCCGCCTTTGATTTCAAAAGTGAAGATCGAAGCGCCGCCTTTCGGGAAGTAGGCTTTGTACAGCCGTTTCTGATCTTCCTCTTCCGTTACAGCAGGATGATGGACACATTCCACCATCGGATGCTGATTCAGATACCGGACAACCTGCAGGGCATTCTCCACATGACGTTCCACACGGAGAGACAAGGTTTCCAGTCCCTGAAGCAGTAAAAAGGCGTTAAATGGAGAAATTGCTGCTCCCATATCACGCAGAACAATAGCACGAAGTTTCGTGATAAACGCCGCCTGCGGCGCAGCTTTGGAAAATACCACGCCATGATAACTTGCGTTTGGTTCCGTCAGGGACGGGAATTTCCCGGATGCTTCCCAGTCAAAGGTTCCGCTCTCCACGATGATACCGCCAAGGCTTGTCCCGTGGCCTCCGATAAATTTTGTCGCCGAATGAACTACAATATCTGCTCCGTGTTCAATCGGCCGGATCAGATACGGCGTTCCGAACGTATTGTCGATGACAAGCGGAATTCCATGGGCATGAGCCGCCTCTGCCGCCGCCTTAATATCCGTGATGTCCGAGTTTGGATTTCCCAGAGTTTCAATAAAAACGGCCTTTGTATTTTCCTGAATCGCATCTTCAAACGCTCCTTTTTGAAATGGATCTACAAATGTCGTTGTGATTCCATATTCCGGCAGAGTATGGGCCAGCAGATTGTATGTTCCGCCGTAAATATTTTTTGCCGCCACGATGTGATCCCCCTGTCCGGCAAGGCCCTGAAACGTATAGCAGATCGCTGCCGCACCGGATGCAACCGCAAGCGCTGCCGAACCGCCTTCCAGAGCAGCCATTCTCTGCTCAAACACTGCCTGGGTCGGATTGGTCAGACGGCCGTAAATATTTCCTTCCGCCTTCAGGCTGAAACGATCCTCGGCATCCCGGCAGTCATGAAACACGTAGGAGGTTGTCTGGTAAATCGGCACTGCTCTTGCGTCTGTAGCCGGATCCGCCTGCTCCTGTCCAACATGAAGCTGCAATGTTTCAAATTTCAGGTTTCTTTTGTCTCTTGTCAAATTTTTTTCCATACTCTGTCTTTCCTTTCGCTGCTTTTTTATTTTCTGGCCTGTTATTCGGATTCTCTATGCGGTAAACAACGGAGTGGAGTAGTACCGGTCTCCTGAATCCGGAAGCAGGACAACAATCGTCTTTCCTTCATTTTCCGGCCGTTTCGCAAGCTTCACTGCCGCCGCGAAAGCCGCACCGGAAGAAATTCCCACCAGAACACCTTCCTTCTGCGCAATCTGGCGCGCACCGGAAAATGCTTCCTCTGAACTGATGGTAAGAATCTCATCATAAATTTCCGTATCCAGCGTATCCGGGATGAATCCCGCACCGATTCCCTGCAGTTTGTGCGGGCCCGGCTTTCCTCCGGAAAGCACCGGCGAATCCGAAGGCTCCATCGCCACAATCTTCACATTCGGATTTTTCTCTTTCAGATAGGTACCCACGCCTGTGATGGTTCCGCCTGTTCCAACACCTGCTACAAAAATATCAACCTGTCCTTTCGTATCCTCCCAGATCTCAGGCCCTGTAGTCTCAATGTGTGCCTTTGGATTCACCGGATTCTCAAACTGCCCCGGAATAAAACTGTCCGGAATCTCCTGCGCAAGCTCCTTTGCCTTCTCAATTGCCCCTGTCATTCCACGGGCACCATCTGTCAAAACAATCTCAGCCCCGTACGCCTTCAGGATATTTCTCCGCTCAACACTCATTGTCTCCGGCATTGTCAAAATCAGCCGATATCCAAGAGACGCCGCCATCGAAGCAAGACCAATGCCCGTATTTCCAGAAGTCGGCTCAATTAACGTAGCCCCCTCCTTCAAAAGCCCTTTCTCTCTGGCATCCAGAATCATCGCCCTCGCAATCCGATCCTTCACACTTCCCGCCGGATTCAAATACTCAAGCTTCATCAGGATCTTCGCCTTCAGACCAAGCTCCCTCTCAAGATTTCCCGCCTCAAGAAGCGGAGTACCACCAACCATATCCAAAACACTACTAAAAACAGTCATGTAAATCCCTTCTTTCTATTTCGGGGACGTGTTCCGATGCATCGGAACCTGTCCCCAATGAGTTGATTTCCTATAAATTTTATAGGAATTATATGGTATCTGTTTCTCTTTGTCAAGGGGTTTTTGTTGTTTTCTATTGGAACGGGTAAAAGAAAAAGAGGACAAATGTCCTCTTTCTTTTACCCGTTCTTATTAGTACTTACTACTTCTGATTAGCACTTATTAGTTCGTTTTAATTCTTATTGATCTTTATTTAATTTATTATTTATTTGCTTTTTTCCGCCATCGTGGTCTTTTTTTCTGTTAAATAATGTATTCGTTTCCTTTTTGTTTTTCCCATATTACGAGATCGGCGAGTGTGTAGTGATCGATTACGCTTTTGACTGCGGTGTCGAGTTCTTTCCAGAGACGGAGTGTGGTGCACGTTTCTGCGCGCGGGCAGTGGTTTTCTTCTGTTTCGAGGCAGTCTACCGGTGCCATGCTTCCTTCTGTCAGTCTCAGAATGTCGCCGACTTTATATTGTTCTGCACTGTATTTGAGAAAATAGCCGCCCTGTGCTCCCCGAAGGCTTCGGATGTACCCTGCTTTTGCGAGTACCCCTGCAATGCTTTCCAGATATTTGACAGAAATTCCCTGCCGTGCGGCTACGTCTTTGAGCCGGATTGGTTTTTCCTGATCATGGAGAGCCAGATCCAGCATCAGCCTGAGTGCATATCTTCCTTTTGTTGAAATTTTCATGCAATTCCCTCCCAATCTTCTCTGTTATCATACCTGTTGTCGAGGGAATTCGTCAAGTACAGACCCGTGATCTTTATACTCTTTTCTTTTTTTCTTCCGCCAGATAAGATGCGCCGAGTGCGCCTGCGTAGCGTCCATTTTCCGTCGGTTCTACTTTTTTGCCGATTTTTTTACTGAGAATATCTGTGAAATAGATGCTGTGGCTCAGTCCTCCGGTCAGGATGATGTGATCAGGAAGGTCCTTTCTCTGTGCCAGCTGGGCTACTTTTGCAGCCACCGAATCTACGACTCCGGCAGCGATATTTTCCCGTTTCTGCCCTTCACCAATGTAGTTAATGACCTCGGATTCAGCGAATACCGTGCACAGGGAACTGATCGGGAGGACCTCCCCTGCTGCAGCCATCTCAAACAGTTCGTCGATGGTCACGCCCAGACGGTTAGCCATAATCTCCAGGAATTTTCCGGTTCCTGCTGAACATTTGTCATTCATCAGGAAGTCCACAACCATGCCATGTTCCACCATGATGACTTTCGTATCCTGTCCGCCCACGTCAATGACTGCACAGTCTCCGTGTGCCAGTTCCCGTCCTCCTCTTGCATGGCATGTGATCTCTGTGATCACATGATCTGCAAAATCCACAGCCACACGGCCGTATCCGGTAGCAACAACGCGGGTGTCGTCGTTTTCCACGTCTGCTCCCAGCTCTTTTAAATGTTCTTTTATCTTCTTCGTCGTCTCCTTACTGCTCCATCCGGTCGGAAGTACGAAATGCGCATTTGCATCCCCTCTTACCACAACCTTGGAAGCGGTTGATCCGATGTCGATTCCTACGTAATTCATGTTTCATTCCCTCCACCATGATTTGGGGACGCTTATTTGCGTCCCCGCCTGTTTTTCAGCAATACCGGTCCCTGTTGGGATCGATATCCTTTTTGATTTCTGCAATCTGAAGAATTTCAATCTGTTTTTCTTTCACAATCTGCCTGATCTGATCCAGATCTTCTTTTTTTACAAGAAGTGAAATGCCGCAGCACTTGCTCGCCTCGCGCGGAGTCGGAGCAATCGTACATTTCAGGCCGTTTTCTTTCATTTCCCGGTAAAGCCGCATCCCATTATCGTGATTGGGAAAAAGCACATAATATGAAATCATGCCTGCACCAGCTTTCTTTAGCTGTTTAACATTTCAATAAATGCGCTGATTCTGGTACGAAGCTGCTGCGCGTCACTGTCCGTATAATCCGTTTCAATGCCAAGTACCGGGATACCTGCCTCTTTCAGCGCTTTTTCTACATGGTAGCCTTCACAGTCATACAGGCTGCAGAATTTCAGGTTTACGTCAATAATTCCGTCTACCTTATATTCCTTTGCAAGGCGGATAATATCGTCGATTCGCGCGGAGTTCGGTGTAAAGCATGCACAGTTGATGCCCATATACCGCTCTGCCAGATGGTCGATCTGCTCATCCACCGTTCCCTCTGCTTCGTCCACAAGACGTTCAAAGTACCGGGTACCTGTACACATTTCTTCACAGACTACTGCACCGCCGCTTGTTTCTACCAGGTTGTGAAGCTTCCAGTTCGGAATCGCAAGCGGAGTACCTGTCAGCATGATTCTCTTTGTTCCTTCCGGGAATACACTGACGCCGTCTTTGACTCTCTGATCCAGCTCATCGCAAAGCTTGTTTGTCATCTCGGTAAACCGGGTCGGATCATCATAGAATGCAATCTGGGAAATCAAAAGGGCATCCTTTCCGCTGATCGGAAGTTTTTCATTTTTTCTTAAATCATACAGTCTGGAAAGCGCCCGTCTCTTATTATTGATCAGGACAATGGCATTGTGCAGAGATTCTGCCGTCACCTGGTTGCCTGTCATCTCTTCAACTACGCCCCGGAAAATACGGATCTCATCTGCCCATGCTTTGATGTCCTTTTCCCGTTTCATCTGCGGAAGATCCATGACATGGACCGGCACATCTTCCGCCAGAATTTCCCATGCCTTCTTTTTGCCGTCGCAGGTTGTCTCACCGACATACATATCCGCAATCCGGAAGAACGGACAGGTCCGGTCCAGTCTTGCCCCTACGGATGCCTTGATCAGCGGACAGGTATTGGTCGGCAGCACCTTCTCACCGCCCGGAACCCAGAACTGGGAACCGCCGCACAGTCCCGTTGCAATTGCGTCTGCCGCAAACACAATTTCATCCGGCACATAGACACAAAACGTTCCAAATACTTTTCCGCCCTTTTTTCTGATGCTCAATCAGTTCTGCCGGACGAACGCCGTGAATTTCCGCAACAACAAAATTATAATAATCCATTCCTTCCGGTCTGTTTTCCTGGGAAAGATACACATCTCCAAACGCCTGCGGAAGCACTTCGCAGAGCTGATCGTGGGTCTCTACGTCCATTCCAAGATCTTTCCACATCTGATGATAATCTGCCATTTCTTTTCCTCCTTTGTCACGAAACAAAGGCACGGCTGCTGGTAAGCCGCGCCTTTTGTCTGCCAATGTTTCTCTTACGTTAAGGGTAACATGTTTTCGGAACTGCTTCAATTTCGTCCGGCAGATTACGCTATCGTTTTTTCACATCATTACAGGTATTTATAGATAATTTCTATTTTCTGTGATCCGCTTCACTGCTTCAATTCCTCTGACAATTTCTTCTTCCGTATTTTGCTCGCTGAAAGAAAACCGCACCGTCCCTTTTGGAAAGGTTCCAAGACTCTGGTGAGCCAGCGGAGCACAATGCAGACCGACCCGCGTCATGATCCCGTACTCCTGCTCCAGAAGAAATGCCGCAATCGCATTGTCCATCTCCGGGAAATCAAGGGAAACTACTGCTGTCCGGTGCTCCATCGTCTGCTTTCCGATCACCCGAACGCCCGGTATCTCCCTGACTCCATCCAGGAACCGGGCGGTCAGCTGTTCCTTTTCCCTTCGGATCACATCGATTCCCGTTTCTTCCAGATAGGAAAGAGCCGCATGGAGCCCGATGATTCCCGGAAGATTCATCGTTCCGCTCTCGTACTTATCCGGCAGTTCTTCCGGTTGGGACAGCAGATCCGAATGACTTCCCGTTCCGCCGAGAATCACCGGTCGGACACATGCATCCAGCTCCGGCGAAATCAAAAAGCCGCCGATCCCCTGCGGGCCTTTGAGCCCCTTATGCCCGGTAAATCCCAGAAAATCGATGTTTGCCTTCTGCATGTCAATGGAAAGTGTCCCCGCACTCTGAGCCGTATCCACCGCAAAAAAGACATCATGCCGTTTGCAGACCTCCCCGATCTCTTCAATCGGAAGCACCGTTCCGCACACATTGGAAGCATGCAGCACAAGCACCAGCCTTGTCTTCGGACCGATCTTCTCCTCCACGGCCTCAGCTGTCACCTCGCCCTCTGACGACGTCCTTGCCACATCATAAGAAATTCCCTTCGTCTTCCTCAGCTGTTCCAGCGGACGCATCACACCATTATGCTCCATGCCGGAGACCACCACATGATCCCCCTCCCTCAAAAATCCATTTAAAAACATGTTCAAAGACCATGTGATTCCCGGGGTAAAAATCACCTGTCTGGAACTTTCCGCATGAAACAGCTTCGCAAGCATCTCACGCGTATCCAGCACCCGGCCTGCCATCTCATAAGCCCCCTCGTAGCCGCCACGATTAATATTAAACGCACCCCGCTCCAGAAACTCCGCCATCGCACGGGCCACACCCGGCGCCTTCGGAAACGACGTACTTCCATTATCAAAATAGATCTTCCCCATCGCTCCTCCTTTCCGGGGACGTGTTCCGATGCACCGGAACACGTCCCCAGTGAAAATTATCTGACAATTAGCTCCAGCCCTTGATTTTACTGGGCTGGAGGCCATTTTTTACTCATTTACGTCGTGTACCTTTGAATCGGAACACGTCCCCGATGAATATTTTATTTTTGCAAGTCTGAGGCCTTGTGGTGGTGCGGTGACGCCGGCTTCAGTTCGTTCTTTTGTTTCGAGGATTTCTTTGACTTGTTCTGGCTGATAGAATCCCCGGCCGACGCGGATGAGTGTGCCGGCGATGATGCGTACCATGTTGTAGAGGAAGCCGTTTCCGCTGATGTAGATGGTGATTTCTTCTCCGTCCCGGACAACGTCGAGACTGTAAATGGTGCGTACGGTGTCGTCCGTGTTTGTGCGGATATTGCAGAAGCTTTTGAAATCGTGTGTACCGATGAGGTAATTGGCCGCCTCCTGCATTTTAGCTTCATCCAGCGGGAAGGAGACGTGGCTTGTGGTCAGGCGCTTCAGCGGATCCGGAAGCGGCCTGTTGAGAATGTGGTATTCGTAGTATTTGGTGCAGTCCTGATATCTCGGGTGCCAGTCCAGAGGAACTTCCTCGGACTGTGTGACTACGATGTCTTCTGGCAGCCTCTGATTGATGGCGTAGGCAAACCGTTCCGGTGGAATTGTACTTGTTGTATCAAAAACTGCCACATTTCCAAGGGCATGGACGCCGGAGTCGGTTCTGCTTGCTCCGATGATGTGAATATCTTCTCCGGTCAGTTTGCTGAGTTTTTTATTCAGTACTTCTTCAATTGTGATTCCGTTTGGCTGTACCTGCCAGCCGCAGTAGTTGGTGCCGTCATATGCGACGGTCAGTTTGATTCGTTTCACGTTCTGCTCTCCTTCGTCTGTTTGCTTTCTTCATTTTAACACACCGCGGCCAAAGAATCTGCCTTTTTCTTGTACATTTTCTTCATCCATGATAAGATAATCTGCGAGGTGAACGAACATGAATAAAAAAGAAATCGCAGAAATTAAAAAGCAGTTTTCTCCTGCCAACTGTGCCATTACGCGGATCTGTGGCTGCTATGTGGACGGGGAAAAGACGATAAAGACGAAATCGAAAGATGCGTTCCTTTCTCTCCCGGAGGAGGAAATGTTTAAATATTTTGATCTGTTTAAGAAGACGCTTTCCGGAGGAATCGGGAAAAATCTGATGGATATGGAGTTCCCGCTGGAGCAGGAAACTTCCGGCGGCACCCAGGAGTTTCTTCTGAGACTTCGGGACAGTAAACTTCAGGATGATTCTCTTCTGGACGAGTTTTATCAAAAGATTATCGATTTTTATAATTATGGGGAAAATTATTATATTATTCTGATTCATGCAAACTACGATGTGCCTGGAAAATCTTCCGACGGGGAAGAAATGTTTGATGCTTCAGACGAAGTATATGAATTTCTCCTTTGCAGCATCTGCCCGGTGAAGCTTTCCAAGGCAGGGCTCTGCTATAATTCGGAGACCAATCATATTGAGGACCGGATCCGTGACTGGATCGTGGAAATGCCGGATATCGGATTTTTGTTCCCGGCCTTTAACGACCGCTCCACGGACATCCACAGTCTTCTGTATTATTCGAAAAACGCAAAAGAATTTCAGGATGATCTGATTGACAATGTCCTTGGCTGTCATGTGCCGATGCCTGCAGGGGATCAGAAATCCACCTTCCAGTATCTGGTCAGTGATACCCTTGGGGATTCCTGCAATTTTGACACGGTCAAGACACTTCATGAGAATCTGACAGAAATGATTGAAGAGCATAAAGATGAGCCGGAGCCGCTGCGTCTGGACAAGACGGATGTGAAGAAGCTTCTGGAGCGAAGCGGCGCCAGGGAGGAAAATCTGGAACAGTTTGACCGGGAATTTGATGCTGCTGCCGGGGACACGCCGTCTCTTCTGGCGTCCAACGTGGCCAACACCCGGACCTTCGAGGTCAAGACGCCGGATGTAGTCATCAAAGTAAATCCGGACCGGACTGATCTGGTAGAAACAAAACTGATTGACGGCATTCCATATCTTGTCATTCAGCTCAGTGACAGCGTGGAAGTCAACGGCATTCCCGTTTCCAACCGGCCGTCCGGATCTATTTCAGAATAAAGACACATACATAACAATGGCGCCAGTTCTGCTGAGGTCAGAAATTCCTTTCTGCCTTGTCGGAACCGGCGCTTTTTTTACTAGTTTCTGTTTTCTTCTGCTTTTCTGACCGGCTGACGGAAGGGTAAATTTTTTGCATTCTTTCTTAATAATCGAATGCCATCTTCGTATGCTCCTTTCAGGTTCTCCATCCTCTGGCGGATGTCTGTTTCAAATTCCGCCTCATCCAATTCCGGGTCTTTTGTTGTCCTCCAGATTTCGCACGGCAGTTCTTCACATCCGGCACAGCTGGTACGGTGCTTTTTGTAAACGGCGCACCGGTAAATCGGGCAGGCCTTTCCTTCCGGAGCGTGGAATACTTTCCCGGAAAGCTCATTACATCCCCGGCAGATGGAGCCATAACAGCTGCACGCTTGACAGTCTGCACCGCAGCAGGTAATGCCCAAAATTTCCCGCTGCCGTTTCCGGCTGAATCCTTCCAGTACCAGGCGGTACGATTCATCCAGCATGTCTTTCATCAGGTCATCCGGCACCTCCCCGTCCGGGCGGATCGAGTTCCAGTTGATTTTGTCAGAATAGTATCCCGGCAGAACATCTTCGTACCGGCTGCGGAACACCTCACCTTTTACCGGTTCCAGCTTCAGATTGATATAGTAAGGGCGCTTTTCCTGGTCCAGGCAGATGGCTGCAAACATTTTCCCGCCCACATGATATCGGATCCAGTTCCAGACCGGCTGATAATCTTTTGTCACGCCCCGCTTTTTTAACAGGTACGCATCCATCCACTCATATCTCATCTTGTTTCCTCCTCTTTTTCCTTGACTATAGCACACAAAACATGACATCTGTCTATCATGTTTCCATTGTATCAAAAAAAGAATCTGTTTTACCGTTTTGCCGGTAAAAAGATCCTTTTTCTGATACATCAGTTTTATTCTTGTTTTGCACCCTCCCACTGAGAATGCTTTCCTTTCCATTAAAAAATCCAGATATGAAACGGCAGAAATCTTCCTGCTCCCACCGCAACGACCATGTATACGATTACGATCACATACGCGCGGATATCCTGGCTGCTGTAGACAAGCGGCTTCATCTTTGTTCTGCCTTCGCCGCCACGGTAACAACGGGACTCCATTGCCATGGCAAGGTCATTGGCTCTCCGGAACGCTGAAACAAACAGCGGCACGAGAATCGGAATCATGGCCTTGGCCTTCTGGATAATATTTCCGCTGTCCAGATCTGCTCCTCTTGCGATCTGGGCTTTCATGATTTTATCCGTCTCCTCCAGAAGAATCGGAATGAACCGAAGTGCAATGGACATCATCATTGCGATTTCATGTACCGGCACATGCAGATGATTCAGCGGACGCAAGAGACTTTCGATGGCATCGGTCAGTGCCGTCGGCGTTGTCGTGAACGTCATCAAAGATGCGCCCATGATCAGATAAATCAGACGGATTGCCATGTAAACTGCTGTCCGAAGTCCTTCTTCTGTCACCCGGAACATCCAGATGTGAACCAGAGTTCTGCCACCGGTTGTCAAAAACAGATTGAAGAGAATCGTAATCAGCAGCAGAATGAAGATCGGCTTCAATCCTTTGAGAATATATTTTACCGGAACTTTGGACAATTTGATGCATCCAAAGAGAAAGATCGTGGCAATCAGATAGCCCGGAATGCTCCGGAATAAAAATAGCGAAATCAGATACAACAGTGTACTGACAATCTTTACACGCGGGTCCAGTTTATGAACAGGGCTCTTCGCCGGATAATACTGGCCTATTGTAATATCTCGTATCATTGTTTTAATACCCTTTCTATTTCATCGGCTGCTTCCTCCACAAGGGTGATATCTGTGGAAACCGGGACGCCTGCTTCACGCAGTTCGTGCATAAGATATGTCACTTCCGGTGCGGCAAGTCCCACTTCTTCCAGCCGTTTATAATGTCGGAAAACCTGTTTCGGTGTGTCATCAAAAATCTTTTCTCCGTGATTCATGACAATAATCCGGTCCACATACTTGGCAACGTCCTCCATACTGTGGGAAACCAGAATCACGGTCATATGGGTGGTCTTCTGGAGCAGTGCAATCTGATCCAGAATGTCATCCCGTCCTTTCGGGTCCAGTCCCGCTGTCGGCTCGTCCAGTACCAGCACCTTCGGGCGCATGGCAAGGACACCTGCAATGGCCGCCCTTCTCTTTTGTCCTCCGGAAAGATCGAACGGAGATGCATTGTATAAAGACTCTGGAAAACCAACCATCTCCAGTGCCTCTTTTGCTCTCTTCTTACATTCCTCCTCGGAAAGCCCCTGATTTTTCGGGCCGAAGCAGACATCGCTCAATACATCCGCTTCAAAGAGCTGATGCTCCGGATACTGGAACACCAGTCCCACCTGCTGCCGGAGAGCTTTCATTGAGTAACCCTCTTTATAAATATTTTCACCGTCAAAATACAATTCTCCGCCGGTAGCACGGATCAGACCGTCCAGATGCTGGATCAGCGTAGATTTCCCGGATCCGGTATGTCCGATGATGCCGATAAATTCGCCCTGCCAGATATCCAGATTGACATCCTTCATGGCCTGCTTTTCGTAGGCAGTTCCCGGACTGTAGACATAATTCAGCCCGCGAAGACTTAAAATCGGCTCCCCGTCCGGTCGGGTACGCGCGTGATCTTTGACCACTTCCGGCGGCAGGGAATTCTGAAGAACTCCTCTCTCCTTTGCAAGGACACAAACCTCCTGACAAAGCTTCTGTCTCGTCAGCGTTCCCGCGGAAACCGGAAATCCTTTTTTAATCAGCGCATCCGCCACTGCTGTCGCCTGCGGCACATCCAGGCGGTAATGCTTTAACAGATCCACCTGCGAGAAGATCTGCGTTGGATTTCCCTGCATGACGACTTTCCCTTTATCCATTACATAAATATAGTCGGCATCCGTCACCTCTTCCATATAATGGGTGATCAAAATGACCGTCACCTTCTCCTGCCGCTGCAGATCCCGGACCGTCCGGATCACTTCCTTCCGGCCATTCGGATCCAGCATCGCCGTCGGCTCATCCAGCACAATACACTCCGGCCGCATGGCAACCACACCTGCAATTGCCACCCGCTGCTTCTGCCCGCCGGAAAGCTTGTTCGGCGAACTGTAACGATATTCCAGCATACCTACTTTTTCCAGCGCATCCTCTACTCTTTTCCAGATCTCCTTTGACGGCACCCCCAGATTCTCCGGGCCGAATCCAACATCCTCTTCCACCACCGTGGCAATGATCTGATTGTCTGGATTCTGGAACACCATCCCCGCACTCTGGCGGATGTTCCACAGCTCATCCTCATCTTTGGTATCCCGGCCGCCGACCCACATCGTGCCGCCTCCCGGAATTAAAAGCGCATTGATATGCTTTGCAAACGTGGATTTTCCGGAACCATTGTGTCCCAAAATGGCAATAAACTGCCCCTTTTCAATCTCCAGATCTACCTCATCAATGGCCCGCTGCTTCCCGATGACATTTCCTTCCTCGTCTCGTTTCTCATATTCAAATACAAGCTTGTCGGTTTTTACCATACTCATCTGCAGTCAACCTCTTACTTCTTCATTTTTCACCATATTTCGTATAGTGTACCACATTCCCGGTCATTAGTAAAATGGAAAAAGAGCTGCCGCCAGAACCAGCAACAGCTCACATCTCTCTCTAATCGTGCATTTCGTCTTCCTTTTCTTGCTGAAAACCTCTGCAACACTCTTCTAGCAGCCGGAAAAAATTCTCTGCATGCCACCCGTCATTTACCGCATGGTGAAACTCTACTGTTACAGGCATTTTCATCCGTCCGTTTTCCTCATGATACTTTCCAATCATCACAAAAGGAATGTAACTGACATTGTCCGTTCCATACTTTGTAAAAGAATTCGGCTTGGCGTACGAAAGACTCGTGTAAACAGTATTCGGCATCGTGGAAATATGCACGTCATCCATCGCCTTTTGCTGATAGGCATACAGGCTGCTGCATTTTTCCGCTTCTTTCTTATCCTTTAAAAACGCCTCATAGAACTTCTGGAAATCCTCCTGGTATCCTGTCCGTTGATGTGTAAAAAGATGATCCGTGTTCTTGCGCATCAAAGTATAATGAGTATTCACATGATCCCATACGCAGACTTGACCGTCCACTTTTGCATACCGGTATCTTTCATCCAAATTGACTGTCTTGGTAATACAATAACAGATAGAAGGATAAAATTTCCATTGATGTTTATGAATCGTCTCCAGGAATTCCGTAATATCAATCTCAACTGTCAGATAAAAAAGATAGCCGTGAAACAATTCATAAATCTCTTTTCGATCCCAGTTTTCATAGTCGATTTTCTTTTTCATCTTCCTGTTCCTTTTAACCTAGATCGTTTCCGGTTCCGGATATTCTTCGCCGAATGTCTCCACCGTAACTTTTTTCATTCTCTGGGTTTCCAGCGGACGGTCACTGTAGTCTGTCGCTGTCTCAGCAATCTTATTGACCACGTCCATTCCCTCTGTCACCTTTCCAAATGCTGCGTAAGCGCCGTCCAGATGCGGAGCCGCTTCATGCATAATAAAAAACTGGCTTCCCGCAGAATCCGGATGCATCGCACGTGCCATGGAAAGCACACCCGGCGTATGCTTCAGATCATTTGTCACACCATTCTGCGCAAACTCACCCTTAATGGAATAACCAGGGCCGCCCATACCTGTACCATTCGGGCATCCTCCCTGAATCATAAATCCACGGATAACTCTGTGGAAAATCAATCCATCATAAAATCCCTTTCCTGCAAGAGACACAAAATTTCGAACTGTATTCGGGGCAATTTCCGGATATAACTCCGCCTTGATGATATCCCCGTTCTCCATCTCAAACGTAACTACTGGATTTGCCATATCATTTCTCTCCTTTATCTTTATTAGGCTAAAACGATTGTAACACACTCCTCTGCGGCAGGCAAGCCGCCACACTCTGACGTCAACCTCTTTTCTGTAATACAATCCGGAAGGCTCGGCCTGCATAATTCCGGCCATTACTTTTCGGACAGCTCATACAAAATCATACCGCCCTTCTCCTCACAGCCCGTATTCCAGATCTCGTGAAAGGAAAAAGCCTTCTTCTCTCCGTAAGTCGCCGTCTGAATCAGAAAATCCTTCTCCATCTCCTCATAGCCTATCACCATAAACCAGTGCCAGATATAATCCTCAAACACCTCCCGGTTTTGATGACGTAAAAGCAGAAACGGCACCGGATACCCTCTATCCATCCGCTCCTTCAAAGCCTCCTTCGCTTTTCCTTCCGGCTCTCCGCCCCACAAAATCTCCATCCGAAGTTTCGGCCTTTCCGGATCCGGATGATCCTCAAGATACCGTGAAAAACCATCCACAAACCACTCCGGATTCTTCACGCCTCCAACCCGCGGCTTGATATACGGCTTCATCATCTGGCTGAACACAACATAGTCATCCTTATTTAGATTTTCAATGTCAAACGGATACCATCCTGTATTTCCAAATCTCTTTCCAAAATAAATACACGTATCACAAGCCGCCGCTGCTGCACAGCCACCAATATGCATCACTACATTCGAAAACCAGTCCTGATTCCCTCCAACAGCACCATCAATCCCAAAATAATCCAGCTCCAACATAGTTACCATCACCCTTTTACGGGGACGTGTTCCGATGCACCGGAACACGTCCCCAAAATACAGTTGTTTTTTAATTACTAAGACTTCCCATACCTGAAATGGGCTTCGCTCCTTGAAAATTCAATATTTCAGCTGACAAAATAGTGATTTATGCCCCTATAGACTCTGGATGGAGTGCGTTACGCAGATATTTCGGTAGTCTT
>NZ_NFLO01000012.1:0-94402 GCF_002160935.1 Drancourtella sp. An12
CCACTCACTCCCTTTGTTTGGCTCTCTGTAAGGTTGTTTATAGTAGTTTGGTTAGGGGACGGTTTTCCGACCATCATAAGGTCGGTTTTCTGACCATCAGTAGGACGGTTTTCCGGCTCTATGAGGGTCGGATTTCCGGCCATCAGTTGGTCGGAAAACTGTACCTGTGACACTCGCGGCACTTTGACATAAAGCCGGTTCGGTGCGGAGAAGCCGCCCCGTTCCCGTTCCAGCAGCCCCGCCATGTCCAGTTCATTAAGCGCCCCCTTTATGGTGGTGCTGCCCTTATCCAGTATTTCGGCTATCTCCGCGATTGGATAGATAATATATATCCTGCCCTCGTCGTCCTGCCACTTGTTCTTCTGGGAGAGTGTGGAACGGTCTAACAGCAGCGAATACAGCAGCTTGGCGGTCTGGGAAATCTCCATTTTCAGCAGGAAACGGGGGTAGGGCAGATAGATAGGCAGCGGCGTGTCTGCCATGATATAATCAGCGATAGTATCACCTCCCTGTGTTCGGGTTGATTGTGGTGTTTTGTCACGCCTTAGAACGGCGTTTCCGGGGGAAAAGGATAAATGTATCGCGTACCCTTTGACACTCACGAAAAAAACCTTGATTCATGCGGGTTTGAAAGGCTCTAAAGCGTGACATTTCTGCCTTTGTTTCCGCTTTCTCTCGGCGGCTTTGAGTTTCTTCATGCGTCCGGCGCAGTCGGGGCAGTATTTTCCCCGGTTGGATTTGGGGACAAATGCCGCCCCGCAGACCTCACACCGTTTCCGGCTCCCCCGGTACAAGAGGGCTGCGGCCAGTTCCCCGTCAAGGGGCAGGACAGCCACACGGAACCAGCGGCACATGAGGGAAAGGGAAATGCTTTGGACGCACACGCAAGGCTCCCCGTCGTCTAACAGCAGGCAGTTTCCCTCGTCGTAGTTACAGCACTCATGTACCAGCCGCCGCGCCCGCCGGTGCTGGCGGTAGTCCATGCGGGGCAGGTTATCGCTCATGGCTCTGCTCCTTTCTGCGGTGGGGTTCCTCCCGGCGCAAAATCTGGTCGATGTTCCGCTTGACGGTCTGCAACTCCTTGAACCGCTGTTTCTGTTCGTGGTAGGTGTTATACAGGCCGTCTTTCTCGGAGATAAGCTGCTCGATCTCGGCCTGCAACGCTTTCCGGGCGGGCAGCTTGGTGATGCCATGCGCCTTGAAATACCGGGCGGCGGCTTCGGCTATGATAAAATCGCTCTCGTTTGCCTGCCGGTAGGCGGCGCGGGCTTTCTCGGATTTCTGCGCTTTCAGCCCGTCGCGGGTGGGCTTGGTCTTGGCATAGGCAAGTACCTGTTGCTGCAACTCCTTTTTCCCTTGTAGCTTCGTTTCCAGTGCTTTCAGTTCGCCGCTGGTCTGGCGCATTTCCTGATAGGCGGTATCAACGGCGGCTTCTAACTGCTCCGGGGAAGTAAAGCCGTATTCCTGATACACATTCAGCGTCGCGGCCATTTGTTTGAGGTTGTGCATGGTCGCCCAGCGTTCATAGCCCCGGCCTTTGCCCTCGGCCATTTTCTGCTCAATGTCCACAAGCCGCTGCACACCGTCCTGCTTCGGGGCGGTTTGTGGGGCTTTTGTGTTCCCATGCCGGGGGTATTCGAGTATGGCTGCGGCCTTTTCTGTGGCTCTGGCGGCGTTCTGCTCCAAAACGGAAAGGACAGCGGTGCGGTCAAAGTCGTCGCCCAGCTTCCGGGCGGTAATGGGCTTTGTCCTGTCCGGCGTGAGATAGGACAGCCGCCCCCGGCTCTCCTTGACGGTCACGCCCTCCCGCAGCAGCAGAGAGGAAAATTCGTCAAAGCTGGCGGCGGTGGCAAGGGCTTTCCGTATGGTCTGCCGCAGCTTCTCCTTGTTCGTTTCAAACTTGGTCTGCCGGGGCGTGATACCGCCTGCAATCATGGGGGCGTTCTGCTTGTCCAGCGCAGCCTGTCCCTTTTTCTGCGCCCAATACTCCCGGTCGGTCACGCGGTTCTTGCTGCCGTTCAAGAGGTCGATTTGGTAAAGCCCCTCCCGGTGGCACATCTCCATGACTTCGGATTTGAAGTAGCGCAAGGCAGCGTCGGTACAGCGGTGCTTGCAGCCGGCTTTCGTGTCGGCTGGCCTGTCCATGTAGGGCAGGAACGGTACTTCCTCTATCCGCAGGCTGTTAATGACGATATGCACATGGATATTGCCGCTGTGGTTGTGGCCGTCCGGGTGGGTGCATACAAGGGCTTGGTGGCCGGGGAAATGCTCGGCGCAAAACTTCTCGCCCAATGCCTGCGCCCGGTCTACGGTCAAGCCGTTGTCCGGCCCGTCCCGTGGGTCAAAGCTGATGATATAGTGGTGGCTTTTCACATCTTCCCGCCTCTGGTTCTTCCCATAGCGGAGATTTGCCCGCATACAGGCAACGGCAAAATCCTCCCCGCCGCAGTTCAGCGTTGACAGCCGGTAGTCCTCGCGGGGGATAAGCCTGCCGGTTTCATCAAGGACGGGCTTCATGGTAAACTCGTCATGCTCAAAGAGAAGATATTGTTCGGCGGCTCCGTAGTCGGCGTTTTTAGAGTTGATATGCTTGAGTGTTGCCAACTGCGTCACCTACTTTCTTGAGGACTTCATACTTGAGGGCGGCAAGGTCGGCTATGGCGGCGCGTACCTCGCCGGACAGCGCATTGTAGGGTGAGCCGTACTCGTTCAGATACCGGGCAATCTGATTGAGGTTGCCGCCGATCCTGCCGTACTCGGCGGCCAGCTTCCCGACAGCGGAGAGCAGTTCATCATTGACCGCCGATACATGGACAACGGGGCGTATGGTCGTGCGCCGTATCGCCTGCCGGAGAAATTCCGACTGGCTGATACCATAGGGCGCAAGCCGCGCTGTGAAGTCGGCGTATTCATCTTCGGACAGCCGGGTTTTCACAACGCGGCTGCGGTGGGGCGTGTTGTATTTCTTTCGCATAGGCTGAAAACCTCCTCTCACTATTCTTATTGCTGACTTTTTTCGGATTTTGGGCGGAGAAAATTTCCTCTCACTCCTCCCATTGCTTAACTTTTCGGGAAATTACAAAAACTTTTTTTTGCATTTCGGCAGAAAAATCCCTCTATACCTCCCATTGGGCAACTTTTTGGAAAATAACAAAAACTGTTTTCAGCTTTTTCGCCCGTAAGGGCGTATAGCAGGGTTTGGGGAAGGCACTCCCCAACAAGTTTCCCGCGAGGGGCAAAACCGCAGAATTGCGGATTTTGGCACCGTGGTAGAAACTTGCTCTTAGTAAGCCGCAGACTGCCCCTGTCCGGGCTTTTCCGTACATAGAGCGAACGGGGCGGGGCTTTCAGCCCGCTGTGCGCGGTCTTTTTTTTCTTTCGCCAAAGATACATTCAAAAGGCCGCCAGCTACCCGCTGTCCGGGGATTTTTCAAATTTTCTTTTGCCTTAGTAATCCGGGAAACAGGATTTTGGCAACCTACGGGGCAGAGAATTTTTCCTTTCACTCCCTACAACACTGCGTTTTGAAATTTGCCAAACGGAGCAGGCAGCTTTTTCTGGCTTCACCTACCTACTACGGGTGACTTTGCGATTTTGCCAAATGGACAACAAAAAAAGCAGCAAATCTTTTTCAGACTTACTGCTTTCACTGGCCGCTGGTGGGCGGCTGGTATTCAGTTTTGGGGCTTATCGGTCAAAGCGAAACTTGAATAGTGCGGAGATTAGCTGCTGCTTCACATATTCCTCAACCTCGGCGTTAACCTGACCGTGTACTTTGGAAAAGTAGCGGATATATCCGGCATAGTGGGAAAGGACGGTGTCGATTGCGTCCGGGTCGCCCTCATGGGCTTTGACGATTGTTTCATAGGGGAGAAGTTTACTCATGGTCTTTTCCCTCCATGAGCCGCCGTAGCCGCTGCAAGGCAAGCTGGATATGCCGCCCCGCTGTGCTGCGTGTCCGGCCAATATGTACGCCGATCACTCGCTGCGGCTGGCGCAGGAAATAGTAACGGAAAATCTCTTCCTGTGTCTGCTCCGGCAAGAGGGCAAGGGCGGCGGCAAGTTCCGCATGGTACAGAACGGCGGTCTGGCCGCAGGCGGTAAAAAGATATTCTTCAAGCTGCTCCGGTTCGGCAAGCTGGACAAACTTCTCATTCATCAGATAGTCAAGAGAAACTTCCCGTTCCCACCTCCGGCGCAGCTTTAAGATTATATCTATGGCTGCGTGACGAATGACAATCTTGCAAAAGGCATTGAATGTGTACTGGATATGCACTTTGTAGGCTTCATCTTCGGTCATGGAAATTCCCCCTCTCTGAATAATAGTGCGGGGCGGCAGCACTCCTTGCTGTCGCCCCTTGATTGCCTATCTGCAAAGGCGGGCGGGGCTGTCAACGGCGGCGCATATGCGCCGTTCATCTTGACTGTTGACTGGCTCGGCTGGCTTTGCCATTTGAGTGTAATTGCTTATTCTTTTTTTATTTGCAGACTTTTGAGGTAGAACGCCTGCTCCTCCCTTTTCTCTGGCTCACTCTCAAAAGGGTTATGCTGTCTAATTCATTCGTTGTCTTACTATTTCATACATCATTATAGATGCAGCACAACTGACATTGAAAGAACTGGCATAGGAATCTTCAGCCATAGGAATCGTACATAAAACATCACAATATTCCTTAAATGCCTTATTTAATCCCATGGTTTCATTTCCCATCATTAACATAACCGGGGTTTTCAAGTCCTCATGATAGATAGGCTTTTCGTGGTGGGCTGTTGTGCCTATGATCTTAAAGCCAGGGTATTTTATTCTAAGGCTTTCAACGAATTTATATAAATCCTCATTGTGAATGATTCGAATCACCGGAAGATTGAAAAAAGAACCCATCGCCGAAACAATTACATCAGGCTCATACAAATCAACCGCATGTCCAGTAATTATCAACATATCTACTCCCAACGCATCACATGAACGTATCATCGTACCTAAATTTCCTTTATTAGAGGGCCTGTCAAATAACACAATAAATGGATTGGAAGATAACGCAACATTTTCTAACCTGTCTTCCCTCATTTCAATAATAGCCAATAATTCAGAAGTTTCTTCTTTTCCACTTAATTCCTTTAGCAACTGTGCCGTAAGAGTATAATTGACTTCTGTTTTTACTGTTTCTATCATATGTTTTGCCCAGCCTGACAGATTATTCTTGTCATAAATAAAAGAAATAATCTTCCAGTTATTTTTAACCGCTTCATTTAAACTTCTTACGCCTTCAACAATAAATTGATTATATTTATATCTTTTATTTCGATTATGCTTCAATACTTCAAATCTCTGGTAATCATTATTTTTATTTAATATAGAAACAACTTTCATTTCAATACCTGCCTCATCATACTTTGGTTTTCGAATTTTTCACCCATTGTAAGCCCATTTTTGAAAAAATAAGGGAAAATGATTTCCCGGTTTTTCTGTGGCAGGGATAACAGGACGGCGGCAAGTTTTCCATTGGTGAGGATAACTGCCTGACCGCATATCGTTATAGGGTGTTCTTCATGGGGTGCTTCAAAATATTCGTCTGTTGTGCCTAAAGGGTAAAACTTTTCTTCTGTGAGGTATTCAAGGGATATTTCTTTTTGCCGCCGTCTGCTCCTGTCACGCCATGCGTTGATAGCCGCATAGTGTATGACGGTCTTGCAAAGCCATTGAACGTGTACATGATGTGTTCTTTGTATGCTTCTGTGCAAGGCATAGATGATTCCCCCTTTCTCCCACATAGGGCGTTGTATGGTTGACGGGTTTCATTTATAATATCAGAGGGCGGCAGCACCCCTTGCTGTCGCCCCTTGATTGCCTACCAGCAAAGGCGGGCGGGGCTGTCAACAGCGGCGCATATGCGCCGTTTATCTTGACTGCCCGCTGGCTCGGCTGGCTTTCCTATTTGAGTGTAATTGCTTATTCTTTTTTTGTTACTGGAATCCAAATTTCACTGTATGCGTAGTTGGGCTTTTTGTCGTCCATTTTTGTAAAAGAGAAAGAAAACGGCTCTGCCAGTTCATAATCTGCCGTCATAAACCATTCGGAGTAGATTCTTGCCATTGTATCCTGCAAAGTAAACGGGAAGATTCCTTCATTTGGAAAAACTGCCCACGTATGAGCTTTAACAGGAAATGTGTCCAGATTACTGCTAATGTCATTTTTAGTTGTTAAAACTCCAATTAAATGCGTTAATTCACCAGCTTCTTCAAGAAAGTTCGTATCTGATTCATAGGAAACATTTACAGTTTCATATGGCTCAATGTTTTGCAACCGGTGCATTTCTTCTTTCTGTTCCTGTGTTATGCTTTGTGCCAGTTCCAAAATAGCGTTGTTTACTCCCTCATATTGTAACGGCACTCGTTTACTTACACCTGCAAACGTAAAAGCAGGTTTTTCAACAATTTTATATTCCATTAAAGTTCCTCCCTTCATAGTTACAACAAATTGTAACTTTTGGCATGATTTACATTGTTTCAACTTTGCGACTTGTGACGGTAAGATACCGCTCCATTTTTTAAAGGCACGTGTAAATCCGTCTACGGATTGATACCCATATTGATAAGCGACATCTGTTACCTGCGCCCCCTGCAACAATTCTTTGTTAGCTTCTGAAAGTCGTCTGTTTTTTACATACTCATTCAGCGTCATATTGGTAAGCGCAAAAAATATTTTTCTAAAATGATAATCTGAAACATTTATATGCTCAGAAATCTTCTCAAGTAAAAACTCGTCCTCCAGGTGCGCTTCAATATAGTCCATCGCGTCATTCAATTTCTTTAACACATTGCCCCTCCTTCCGAATAAGAATATCACAATTTAGAAAGATATGCTCGACATTAGCATACAAAATTAGTCGGGTTATAAATAAAGGCCGTTTGCTCAATATAAGTTTACACAAAACCGACTTGAAAACAAAACTAACATAGACTCTCCTTATATTCAAAGATTTTTATCCGTGATAACGCACAAAATATTACGTTATTTTCTGAAACATATGCCGAACCTTATCTAAACGGCTGTTAGGACGGCGTGGCTGCAATACAGGCTCCCCGGAAATTTCTTGGTACCCTTTTAATTCGGTAAGGCAGACGCTTCTCCCATTTGTATAAAAATTTAAATCATTCCTATATTCGCCGATGCAGCGGGCGGGGATTTCTCCCGTAAAAATAACTTCATCATTTTTAAGCAAGGTTGATTCAATCACTGCACAATACTTCGGTGCGTCATTATAAGCCCGTGAAATATATTCCTGCGGTGCAAAAAGGGTAAAGGAAAGGTATGGTTCCAATAATTGTGTTCCTGCTCTTTTCAATGCCTGTTCTAACACGATAGGAGCAAGGGAACGAAAATCTGCGGGGGTACTAACTGGACTGTAATAAACTCCATAGTCAAAACAAATTTCACAATCTGTCACTTCCCAACCGTATAAGCCTTGCTCCATTCCATAACGCACCCCTTCCATAACGGCATTTTGAAAACTTTGGTTTAAATAGCCGAGAGATACTTTGCTTTTAAACCGGGTTCCACTTCCGGCAGGAAGTGGCGTTACAGTTAAGCCAATGGATGCCCAAAACGGATTCGGCGGCACTTCAATATGAATCGTGTAACTGGCTGTTTTTAATGGCCTTTCCAGATAAATGACCGTAGGTTCTTTCACATTTATGTTCACATGGTATCGCTCTACTAACAGAGAGCATACAACCTCTAACTGGACTTTTCCTAAAAAAGAAATGATGATTTCATGCGTTATCGTATCCACATAGTAATGCAACAGCGGATCTGTATCTGCAATTTCCGTCAGGGCATTCAGCAGGAGGTCTCTTTGTTCCTGATTTTGCGGCTCCACCGTCGTCCGAAGCAAAGGAATCGGATTTTTTTCCCATGCCTTGCGCGGCAAAAGTTCTACATTTCCGAGAGTATCATTCAGCTTCAGAGTGTCATTGGTCAAAATAACAATTTCTCCGCAACAGGCTGTGTCCGCCGGTATAATCTCTCCGTTTGACGGAATCCTCATTTCTGTGATTTTTAGTTTTTGATTTTGGGGCAGGAGAATCGTATCCCGTAAATGAAGTGTCCCGCTGTATAACCGCAAATAAACGAGCCGCTTTTTCTGGTCTGTGTACTCGATTTTAAAAACGCTTCCGCATAGCTCGGATTGATCGTTGTCCGCACCAGAAGTAAATGTTTCTGCAATCACTTCAATCAGCTTTTCAGTTCCGATATTGTTCTTTGCACTCCCATGATAAATAGGAAACAGGGAACCGTTTTGCATTCTTCTGCATTTCTCCCTCTGTAAATCTTGTATTTTCAAAGGTTCCCCCGCAATATATTTTTCCAAAAGTTCATCATTTCCAGCAATAATAGAATCCCATTTTTCTATATCCTCAATGTCTGTCAGAGACACTTCCGGAGTGAGCGAAACATCTTGCATAACCATGACATCATCAGAAAGTTTTTCTCTGATATTTTGATAAACGCTCTGTAAGTCAATGCCCTCCTGGTCTATCTTATTTACAAAAATAATCGTTGGGATTTTCATTTTCTGGAGCGCATGGAACAGTACCCGTGTTTGTGCCTGCACGCCGTCCTTTGCGGAAACTACTAAAATTGCTCCGTCAAGAACAGCAAGTGAGCGATATACTTCCGCCAAAAAGTCCATATGGCCGGGGGTATCGACAATATTGATCTTATAATTCTTCCAGCCGAAAGAAGTGACGGCCGTTTGAATGGTAATCCCACGCTGGCGTTCCAACAGCATGGTGTCTGTCCGCGTTGTTCCCTTATCTACACTCCCTAATTCCGGAACGGCTCCGCTGGTATAGAGCAGGCTTTCTGTCAAAGTCGTTTTTCCTGCGTCTACATGAGCAAGAATGCCGATATTGATTATTTTCATGTGTTTGTCCTCCATTCAGCCCCCAAAGGGCATAAAAATCCCCAGCAGCAAAATACTTTTACCGCTGGGGATATAGCGAATAGACATACACATACATACAACGCACTGCAAGCAGCGGTCGCTCTTTTGATATGTCAAATATATAAGGCAAAAGTATTCTTAAAAAGGGTACAAAAAACTAAGCCCCTTGCAAGGGACGGTTACAATTCTTTGTTCCCACTATTTGATTATAGTTAATTAAGAATACCTTGCCGCATATTTTTAACTCCTTACTTGGAATAGAAATATTATAGCATATCGGCATTGAAAAAGAAAGTCCTGAAACAAAATTTACGGAATAGTAGGCTGCTGTCTATCAATCTCTTGTGTGTTTCTTTATGACACATGAGCATTTACACTGGTAATGAAGTGCTTCCAGAGATTCGTTGGCTGCTGTCCGGTCGATAATGGATTTTACAAGACGATCCAGCTCTGAATTTTCTGTGTAATCCGCCGGAGCGAAATATCGAATCCTTCCGTCACGCATCATTTTATATACTTTGGCTTTATCCTCTGTCTGTGCGTCATACACACCGATCGAGTGCCCGCCGTATGTCGTAACCAGTTTCATGCATGGAATATCCGTATCACTATCTCCGATATAAACAATGTTTCTGAATGGTACACGGATTTCTTCCGGTGAAAAAGATTCATTCACTGCCGGATCGTTAATGTCCAGCACTCCTTTCTCAATTCGGAACAAAAACTGTGTTTTACTTGTATAATTGATCACCTGGGCAGGCCAGACCGCTACGTCATGATCATTAAAGTAAAAGGAACTTGCATATATTTTTTCAAATGCTCCTTACCTGGCAACGGAAGTGCCTTCAATCATTTCTTTAAGTCCGGAAGAAATAATATAGTGTTCCACAATCACACCCTGTTCTTTCCCGTACTTGCGGATGCGCTCAAACCATTGTTCTACACCCGGGAACAGCTTTACATTGGCACCGTATTCTGCCAGCTTCCTGCGGGTGAAAAGCACTTTCCCTTCCGCCTCCTGTTTCATCAGATACATATATGCGAGATTCTGATCCATCTCATTTTCCGCAGCAAGGATATTGGATTTTTTCCAGAATTCCGGAATATCATAACCAACCGATTGGATATATCCCTGCGCCTGCATATCATCCGGCGACAATGTCTTGTCAAAGTCATAACAGATCGCAACAACCGGCCTGTCTTCTTTTTGTTTTCTTACATATTCTTTTTCTGACAAAAGTCCTTTCCTCCTCCTTTCATCAATTCCACCAGATATCTCTGCGCTTTTTCAGTATAGAAAAAGATCTCATACGGATTCCCTTTTTCACTGATCCGTTCTTCCGGCTCAATTCCGGCCTTTCTTCCTTTTTCTGTCAATACTGTTCTGGCATATCCGTTATAAAACTGTTGTTTCAGACAGCCTTCTTCCAGAAGTCTTTCTGTAAGCCATTTATTTGTCAAACGTTTCATCTGTTTTTCATCTCTTAATTCATTCACCTGCGAAACAAATTCGCTTAATGTCATTCTTGGCGTATACTGAATGCCAAAAAGAATCTCTTTCGTCAGCCGAAAGTCTTCTTTTCGCCCTTTTCCCCGCCTTTCCGTCAATGGAATTTCATCTTCCGGACCTGAATTTTGATTTTCTGCTGTATCCCGCTGCCCTCCGGTTACGCTTTGAATTTTTTGTAAAATGGCTTCTCCGTACTGCTCTGCTTTCCGTTCACCCATGCCATTTACTTTCAGAAGTTCTTCTTTTGTAAACGGCATGCGTACGCACAGATCACGAAGCGTTTTATCCGAAGCCACCATATATGGAGGTATCGACCGTCTTCTTGCAAGTTCTGCGCGAAGTTCCCGCAGTGATTCAAACAACTCTTTCCCCTTTTCCGACAAATCCATCACGAGAACAGATTTTTTACTGTCCCGCTTTTTCTCTTCTTCTTTTTTATATGCGATGATAAAAGGAGTATTTTGCTCCATCAATTCTCCAGAAGTTCCCGTCAGATGGAGGATGGCATACTTATCCTCCGTCTGTCTCAGATATCCTCGCTCCACCATTGTACGGATAATTTCCTTGATCCTCGTCTGTCCAAGCTTACTCTGTTTTCCATAAGCAGGGTTTTCTTCCATTCTGTAATTACGTATTTTTGCCGTGTTTTCTCCCAGAAGAGTCCCGGCGATCATGTTCATTCCAAACCTCTGTCCGGATGTCCTGACACATAGGATGACATCGGCTGCCGCTTCGGAAGCATCCATTTCTTCAAACTCTTCCTGACAGTTGGAACAGTTCCGGCACTGCTCTTTTGCCTTTTCTCCAAAATAATGAAGAATATATGCCCTGAGACATTTCGTCGTTGTGCAGTACATCTCCATCTTTCGCAGGCGGTCCATGTCCTGTGCCTGAATCGTCCTCAGTTCCTCTTCCGTATATTCTCTGTCCTGTTCCTTACTCTCCAGAAGGAATCGGTTAATGACCGTATCCTGCGGCGAATAATACAAAATACATTCTGCCGGTTCGCCGTCACGTCCTGCTCTTCCGGCCTCCTGATAGTAATTTTCCATACTCTGGGGCATATTGAAGTGAAGGACAAACCGTACATTGGATTTGTCAATCCCCATCCCAAACGCATTGGTGGCAATCATTACCTTTGTCCGGTCATAAATGAAGTCCTCCTGACTGATTCTTCTTGCCTCCGTGCTCATTCCTGCATGATAACGCCCGACAGAAAATCCAGCGTTCTCCAGTTCCAGATATAATTCATCCACGCCCTTTCTGGTAGCACAGTAAATGATCCCGCTCTCTTCTATGTGATCTTCCAGATAACGGCGGATCCTCTCCTTTTTCTGCTTTGTTCTCCGTACTTCAAAGTACAGATTTTCTCTGTCGAATCCGGTTACCGTCTCATAAGGATGTTCCAGCTCCAAAGAAACGCGGATGTCAGTTCTGACCCGCTCGGTTGCAGTAGCTGTAAATGCCGAAACAACCGGGCGGACCGGAAGCATATGTACAAAAGACAGAATTCGAAGATAGCTTGGTCTGAAATCCTGACCCCACTGAGAGATACAGTGGGCTTCATCCACCGTAATCATGGAAATCTCCGCGTGACAGGCAAAATCCAAAAACCGGGGCGTCTCAAGACGCTCCGGCGCCACATAGATAATCTTATACTGTCCGGTCTTTGCAAGTTCCATCGCCTTTGCAATCTGGTTTTCCGTCAATGCACTGTTAATATAGGCCGCATGTACACCAGCTTCATTCAACGCCTTCACCTGATCGATCATCAGGGAAATCAAAGGGGAAACGACAATTGTAATTCCAGGAAGCATCAGTGCAGGAAGCTGATAGCAAAGAGATTTCCCTGCTCCGGTGGGCATGACTGCAAATACATCTCTTCCAGAAAGGATCTGTCTGATGACCGTCTCCTGTTCTGGTCGAAATGTGTCATAACCAAAGTAGGTTTTGAGGGTGGTATACAGCTGTTGGTCAAGTTCATTTCTAAATTGTACTTCATCTATGGTTTTATTTTGGTTCATCAGCAATATTTAAGATCTATCCTTTCTTTCCATAAATTATTCTATAAAAAATATATACCTAATTTATATTATAGCATATTAAAAATCAAATAAAGAATTCTCTTTATCTTTTTAAAATACTTTCATAAAATATTGTCTAGCGTAAACAGAGTTAGGTAGTCATATACTATATGCTAATATTTAAATCATATGTGATCTATATTACATTTCTCTATCTATACAAATCACTCTGTTCAATACTATGAAACCGTTTAAATCGTTCGTTTGATTTTGATCCGTGTTCCCACGTAGGGAACAACACAGATCGTAAAACGATAATAACATGTCATTCATATTTCAATCCACGTTCCCGCGTGGGGAACGACGAGTTTGCCGAACTGGGAAGAAGCCAGCTGGAAATTTCAATCCACGTTCCCGCGTGGGGAACGACGGGAAAAAGCAGTTCCTTGTAGATACTAACATTGATTTCAATCCACGTTCCCGCGTGGGGAACGACATGGTAGGCCGATATTTTACGAGCCGGATGAATTATTTCAATCCACGTTCCCGCGTGGGGAACGACCCAAGCTGCAGAAACAAGTATCTCCGTTGTGCAGGATTTCAATCCACGTTCCCGCGTGGGGAACGACGGTGACACTTGGGATCCCGGGCATGGCCAGAGCAAAATTTCAATCCACGTTCCCGCGTGGGGAACGACTCAGAAGACGGCAGCGGAAACCATGACTCTGGAAATTTCAATCCACGTTCCCGCGTGGGGAACGACTTAGACTGGTGTTGTGTTGAGGGCTACATCAACAATTTCAATCCACGTTCCCGCGTGGGGAACGACGTCAAGAAACCTATCTTTTACACAGGGGAGGTAGATTTCAATCCACGTTCCCGCGTGGGGAACGACTGACAACTACTGCAAATACCGGGACACTGTGGATGATTTCAATCCACGTTCCCGCGTGGGGAACGACCTTTCCTGTCATAAGATAATCAATCGAAACTCCATTTCAATCCACGTTCCCGCGTGGGGAACGACACAAAGTACGGGGAAGCAATCCGGACTGGCCGTATATTTCAATCCACGTTCCCGCGTGGGGAACGACACTGAAGGTATATCCTTTCCGAGTCGGATTTTTATTTCAATCCACGTTCCCGCGTGGGGAACGACCGGCATGGTACGAAGAGACCCGTAGCACGTCGTAAATTTCAATCCACGTTCCCGCGTGGGGAACGACGGCATGGTACGAAGAGACCCGTAGCACGTCGTAAATTTCAATCCACGTTCCCGCGTGGGGAACGACGTAATGAGGATGTTTGGCTATACGACATTAAAATTTCAATCCACGTTCCCGCGTGGGGAACGACGCACTGAGAAAACAGTATTCTACACTTTTGGATATTTCAATCCACGTTCCCGCGTGGGGAACGACGATATTGGCCAGCTGTGCAGTTTGGAAGAAGTAGAAATTTCAATCCACGTTCCCGCGTGGGGAACGACTATACTACCACAGTAGTACAAAATCTATAGGAAATTTCAATCCACGTTCCCGCGTGGGGAACGACGGAGATTGGATGGACGATGACAAGAGATCAACAGAATTTCAATCCACGTTCCCGCGTGGGGAACGACGAAAGAATCTGTAGAAGATCGTATCGTTAAGGATATTTCAATCCACGTTCCCGCGTGGGGAACGACAACGCAGGGAACGGTACAGAGACTGTTACAGGATATTTCAATCCACGTTCCCGCGTGGGGAACGACGATCATGGGCTGGAATGGCGCAGATATTGAGGCGATTTCAATCCACGTTCCCGCGTGGGGAACGACGCTGATTGACCAGCAGATCAAGGAAGTTGAGGAGCATTTCAATCCACGTTCCCGCGTGGGGAACGACAACGCCAGTATATTTTCTTGACACTATACTGGATATTTCAATCCACGTTCCCGCGTGGGGAACGACCGCAGCTGTTTCAGATGGACTTCCGGATCTGGGATTTCAATCCACGTTCCCGCGTGGGGAACGACCAGGAGACAGAGTGACATTGCGACAGAGGTCAGGAATTTCAATCCACGTTCCCGCGTGGGGAACGACGCCATAACTCAGTTCTGTACCATATTCTGTAAATTTCAATCCACGTTCCCGCGTGGGGAACGACGCATCCCAGGATTCCGTAAAGGAAAAGTGCCGCGCCAAAATTTCAATCCACGTTCCCGCGTGGGGAACGACTGGGAATCATTCAGTCTATCCCCACGATCGTTGCATTTCAATCCACGTTCCCGCGTGGGGAACGACCATTTCTGAGCGAAATTGGACAGATAAGTGGCTAATTTCAATCCACGTTCCCGCGTGGGGAACGACGCTGACTGGCAAATCAATCGACTGCGGATCCTTGATTTCAATCCACGTTCCCGCGTGGGGAACGACATGCACAGATTTCCGGCGTGACCACAGTTAAGGCATTTCAATCCACGTTCCCGCGTGGGGAACGACTCCTCTGTCACAAAAGCGATCACAGCGACAAAAGCAATTTCAATCCACGTTCCCGCGTGGGGAACGACGAAATTCAAGATAGGAGTGGATGCCGATGGACAAATTTCAATCCACGTTCCCGCGTGGGGAACGACCATGTTGACGAACACTGACATCACAATCTTTAACCATTTCAATCCACGTTCCCGCGTGGGGAACGACTGTACATGTTATCCGTGATGGCACAGAGACATTATTTCAATCCACGTTCCCGCGTGGGGAACGACCGAGATTGTAGATCAGATCGACCAGGCTGCAGAATTTCAATCCACGTTCCCGCGTGGGGAACGACCATTTTCGACAATCCATATCTGGATCCGGAGTTCGTATTTCAATCCACGTTCCCGCGTGGGGAACGACGGGCATTGAATCAGGATAAAAAGACAGGACGCATGGATTTCAATCCACGTTCCCGCGTGGGGAACGACGACGGCAGCACTTGGTGCTGGTGCAGTAGCCGGAATATTTCAATCCACGTTCCCGCGTGGGGAACGACTGCTGGCGTCCAAGCGGATTAAGGCCGAAGATATTTCAATCCACGTTCCCGCGTGGGGAACGACAGTAATGAGGATGTTTGGCTATACGACATTAAAATTTCAATCCACGTTCCCGCGTGGGGAACGACTGTATACAAAAAACTTACAAATACTTGCCATACGATTTCAATCCACGTTCCCGCGTGGGGAACGACAACTTCAGACGATCAATGCATCCAGCCGGTATGGATTTCAATCCACGTTCCCGCGTGGGGAACGACTTGATCCGGCGTACGATGTCTTCCATGATCCGCATATTTCAATCCACGTTCCCGCGTGGGGAACGACAGGGATTCCAGTTTATACACTTCATCCAAAAGTGTAATTTCAATCCACGTTCCCGCGTGGGGAACGACCAGATGGACTTCGGGTATTACCGAAACCCGATCAAATTTCAATCCACGTTCCCGCGTGGGGAACGACGAGTAATGAGGATGTTTGGCTATACGACATTAAAATTTCAATCCACGTTCCCGCGTGGGGAACGACAGTTTTCCAGGATGGAACGAATCTCATTGATAATCAATATTTCAATCCACGTTCCCGCGTGGGGAACGACTGGCACACCAACGATATCGGAAATTTTAGCCTTATTTCAATCCACGTTCCCGCGTGGGGAACGACAGGGATTGCACTACCAGTGTTTGTATCATCAACAGATATTTCAATCCACGTTCCCGCGTGGGGAACGACTTTGACAAAAACCTATATTCGGATGACAAGGGTATTTCAATCCACGTTCCCGCGTGGGGAACGACAGCAAAAGGATACGCAGATGCGGCAGAAGATGCCGCATTTCAATCCACGTTCCCGCGTGGGGAACGACTATTTAATACAAATTCATTATTTCGTGGTATACTATTTCAATCCACGTTCCCGCGTGGGGAACGACTAGGACTGAAGGAATTGTAATTATCAACAATAAGATTTCAATCCACGTTCCCGCGTGGGGAACGACGTCTCTTGGCGGGAAAGAAAGCAATGCATACCGGATTTCAATCCACGTTCCCGCGTGGGGAACGACGGATATTTACGATCTTGCGTGAGGACAATCATATATTTCAATCCACGTTCCCGCGTGGGGAACGACGGCACACACAGCAAGTTCGCAGACCAGATGGCAAAATTTCAATCCACGTTCCCGCGTGGGGAACGACGGAAATTGACGGAAAACCCGTTACAGTCACAAAATTTCAATCCACGTTCCCGCGTGGGGAACGACAAGGGTGTCTTAAATAGACACTGGAACGGAGGTATTTCAATCCACGTTCCCGCGTGGGGAACGACCTTGTAGAACTGGATTTGTGCCGCGGATTGCAGATTTCAATCCACGTTCCCGCGTGGGGAACGACGATATCATTTGCATATGGGACTAAAATTTGAGTTATTTCAATCCACGTTCCCGCGTGGGGAACGACGTGACAAATGGGACAGCGGATCAGGAGGAAGAAATTTCAATCCACGTTCCCGCGTGGGGAACGACCAATTCCGAAGCGGTAAATGCAGACAGATTGCCGATTTCAATCCACGTTCCCGCGTGGGGAACGACAATACCTGATGACAGGTGGTTTCGTGCAGAGTGGAATTTCAATCCACGTTCCCGCGTGGGGAACGACATGGGAGTAATTATTGCGGCAACGCATGTTACAGCATTTCAATCCACGTTCCCGCGTGGGGAACGACTGAAAGGATCATGAATGGGGAACAGAACTGGTACGGAATTTCAATCCACGTTCCCGCGTGGGGAACGACGGAAAAGGTGGCGTTTGAGGATTACAAGGATAAGATTTCAATCCACGTTCCCGCGTGGGGAACGACCATAATCGCAAGTGTTACCGGGCCTCCTAAAAAAAATTTCAATCCACGTTCCCGCGTGGGGAACGACGGAAAAGGTGGCGTTTGAGGATTACAAGGATAAGATTTCAATCCACGTTCCCGCGTGGGGAACGACGCAAATGCTCTGATGGATATGTGCGTACTTGGATTATTTCAATCCACGTTCCCGCGTGGGGAACGACTGCTTATGCTGTGGTTATCATGCAGGACGGAACGAATTTCAATCCACGTTCCCGCGTGGGGAACGACGACTCCCAAAGCGCAGTACAGTTTGTTGTAGCACATTTCAATCCACGTTCCCGCGTGGGGAACGACTGACCTTGTGTGCGGTTTACAGAAATTAAATAATTTATTTCAATCCACGTTCCCGCGTGGGGAACGACATGGCAAACGCAATAAAGGATATTATCCGCAAGCACATATTTCAATCCACGTTCCCGCGTGGGGAACGACTCCCTCATCTGAAAGCATCTGGGCAAATTCTTTTTCATTTCAATCCACGTTCCCGCGTGGGGAACGACTCACGCAGATATAACAGCCCGCAGGCAACGAACTATTTCAATCCACGTTCCCGCGTGGGGAACGACAGTGCTTCCATTATGCATACGCTCAAGGATATATCATTTCAATCCACGTTCCCGCGTGGGGAACGACTGGGTACTTGTACTCATCATTTTTCATTTCGATATTTCAATCCACGTTCCCGCGTGGGGAACGACTTGTTTTCGCTTTTTGTTTCTTCTTTTGGTTCAGAAATTTCAATCCACGTTCCCGCGTGGGGAACGACAAAAGGAGCCAGTGTTCTCCTAAAATATAGGAAAATTTCAATCCACGTTCCCGCGTGGGGAACGACAAAAGATGGGGAGAGATGATGGGAGAGTGATCAATTTCAATCCACGTTCCCGCGTGGGGAACGACGGCAGCAGGCGCGCTGAATAAGCCAATGTCAGAAATGATTTCAATCCACGTTCCCGCGTGGGGAACGACCATCCTGTCAGCCAATCTGCCACATTGAGCATCAGATTTCAATCCACGTTCCCGCGTGGGGAACGACCAGGGCATGAGTTGGACTGGAATGATGCAATCGGAATTTCAATCCACGTTCCCGCGTGGGGAACGACGTTAGGTTATATCAAACGCCGCCATTTGGGAGAATTTCAATCCACGTTCCCGCGTGGGGAACGACCTTTTCCGGGATAATTTAATAACATCCCCGGCGGCTATTTCAATCCACGTTCCCGCGTGGGGAACGACAATAACCTACTTGTAACTTCTGATATATTCCCACATATTTCAATCCACGTTCCCGCGTGGGGAACGACAGCCTCCGCGCTCCCATCTGCTACGGTTCTTTAAAATTTCAATCCACGTTCCCGCGTGGGGAACGACGGGGTCGGAAATTCCTGAATAATTTCATCCAGTTTATTTCAATCCACGTTCCCGCGTGGGGAACGACCCGAATTTCATTCGGTACATACGCGGGATGGCCGCTATTTCAATCCACGTTCCCGCGTGGGGAACGACTGCGTCTGAGGTTTTGGGAGTTTCCACCAAGATCAATTTCAATCCACGTTCCCGCGTGGGGAACGACGGAGTTCCTTTAAAGCTATGGTTGCCGGAGATAAATTTCAATCCACGTTCCCGCGTGGGGAACGACCACACCCGCTGCCCCGAAGGAATCCGTCTCCACGATTTCAATCCACGTTCCCGCGTGGGGAACGACGCCATAGCCATTGTCCCGAAAACCGGGGTGCAATTTCAATCCACGTTCCCGCGTGGGGAACGACGGGATGACTTTCCCGGATCGCTTACGTTCCTTATTTCAATCCACGTTCCCGCGTGGGGAACGACCCTGATACATCCAGATCCGATCAGAAAACGTGGCATTTCAATCCACGTTCCCGCGTGGGGAACGACGGCATGTGATCAGATCCTCGATGCTGCCGGACCGAATTTCAATCCACGTTCCCGCGTGGGGAACGACGCCAATATCACCTACGATGACGGGCGGTATTACAGCCCATTTCAATCCACGTTCCCGCGTGGGGAACGACAGCAATTATTTCCAAAATATTCTCTTATATTTTAGGAATAATCACTAAAAACATTACATAGTAATTATCTTTTGTCTTTCTTTTTCTAAATTTCCTTTTAGCCCTTCTTTCATATTTGTGCACATTTTCAGGTGCGAACCTCCCAGTTAATTTATGTATGCTTGTTATTCGCACTTCAATTACAAGATCAAAGTTTGATCTACCGCCATCCCTTTATCTACGCCTAGATGTTCAACTTTCGTCTGATATTTGTTTCCTAAATAATAGAATCTCAGACTATCAACTTCTTCGTCTATGATTTCTGATAAACTTGCTTTTAACTTGATGCACTGTGCATTATCCAATATACATTCAAACACAGAATTCTGCACTCTTCTTCCATAATTAGTACATTGCTTAGCCACTTTTCTAAGTCTTTTTTGTCCTGCTGCAGTTTCTGTATTGACATCATAAGTTATTAAAACAAGCATCCTTCCACCTCACTTCCACAAGAAAACCGGATACCCATCTAAATCTCCTCTTAAATATCTTGCCAAAAGCATGGCCTGTACATAAGGAACCATTCCCCATTCAATTTTTTCTTTCAAATATGGATGTGTAATGATTTCTTTCTTCTTATTCTGCCATTCTGTTATTACCTTTTTCCTAAGATCATCATTCATCAGAACAGCGCCATTTTCCTTTTTTGAAAACCCTTTGCTGTTAACAATCTTCCTGTTGATTAAAGTAAGAACAAATCGATCTGCCAAAATTGCCCGAAGCTCTTCTATCAGATCTAACGATAAAGAAGCTCTTCCTGGGCGTTCCGTATGCAGATATCCGACATACGGGTCTAATCCCACGCTTTCCAAAGCCGAAGTGATACTATTTGTTAATAATGTATATATAAAGGACAACAGCGCATTTGTATTATCCAGTGGCGGCCTTTTATTTCTTCCATGAAAATAGAAGTCCTTTTTTTGTTGCAGGATAAGCTGATCAAATACACTAAAATAAATACTTGCCGCCTCTCCTTCATAACCTCTTAATTGTTCTTTTGATTGACAGTTCTGGACATTTTTTAATGACTCTTTTAAAAGTGCGGATGCTTTTTTTACATGATCTGTATCAATCTGTAGAGCATGATCTCTTACTGCTCTTTCTAATACCCATCTGGCATTATATATCTTTCCAAGGATACAATTTTTTGCAATTTCAAGACTGATTTGTTCGTTTTTTGCGCTGGCATATTGTTGCTCTCGCAAGATCACATTCCCTTTTACACGTCCAGAAACTCGTGCCAAAAATTTACCCTGCGGAGTGAGGTAACACAGGGAGATATTTTTCTCTGCACATGCTCCCATTAAAGCGGGACTTGTCCCACGGTATCCGAAAGAAATGATTCCTTCCAGGTTGTGAAGCGGTACTCTGCCTTTTTCTTCTTTATCCTCCAGAACAACTACGTTTTCTCCATCCAGAGACAGATAACTGTTTTCAGAAGTAACGTACAATGTATTCAGCAACTTTTTCATTGATCTTCCTCCTTCAAACTCTTTTCTATATACGCTTTTACAGAAACTGTTTTACCCAGTTTCGGAAGACAGATTTCTTTGAGAGAGCAGGCATTGCATGCTTTGCTGTATCGGACTTTTGGTGTGTATTGTCTCCTATAGTAATCGTGCATCTCCTGAAACATGCGAACCACTTCATCTCGCAAATCTTCTGTAATTGCCACTGTTTCACGCCTTCTCGTCTCCCCGTAAAAGATAGCTCCTTCTGGAATTTCCGTACAAAACATTTCTTCCAGACACATGGTTTGCGCCGCAAGCTGCAGTTTGTCTTCTTCTGATAATTTTGGTTTTCCTTTTTTGTACTCCACAGGATATACCGTATACACTCCTCGATGTCCATGCAGTCGTATCCCTTCTTCACTTTTGTGGAACTCTACCAAATCACATTCTCCACTGATTCCCAGCTTTCTCGATGCAACTGGAAGCGCTCTTGCAATGATCATATCCTTTCGTTTCTCTTTCAGGGAAGGATCATGCACTTTTTTATGCATCAATTCCCCTGTAACTGTATGTGCATTTTCCTCCCACTGCTGTTCAATATGAATTAAGGCCCATTGTCTTCTGCAAAACTTAAAATGCTGAATACCTGAAATCATCAGATAGTCATCTTCTGCATATTCCATCAAATCATCCTTTTCACTTCTACTGATTCCGGAATTGTATCATAATGTATATCTACAATGTAATCGTTGTATTTTCTCGGATACTCCACATCTTCTTTTTTCTTTACTTCTACTGCATCAAAAAGCTTATATGCCGGACAATCACCCAGTTCCTTACTATGTTTAAAAACAATCAGCTCACGTACAGACATTTTGCCTCTTGCAGCAGAATGATCAAGTTCAAACATATTTATAATAGCTTCCCACAACAGTTCCAGATCTTCTTCTGAAAATCCAGTTACTCTGCGGGCAAGATTGGCCGACACATATCCTTCTACCCGGTACAAACCATAAGGGACAATACTTTTTCTTCCCATTTCTGTACTTTTATTTTCTGCATCCTTCTCTGTCGTGATTGCAACTCTTGTAATCGTTACTTCCTGGCTGATAACCGGATCGATGCTTCTCGCAAATCCAAGCTGTACCGGTCCTCTTACCTGTCCACAATTTAATGAAGCCTTCACAAAAGTCGTCATGACAGCTCCAAAGGTACGGATATCATAGAAATTCTGGCACATATAATCTCTTAATTTTACATCTGCATCCGGATCACTTCTTTTTAATTTTTTCAAAGCTTCCGTTACCTTCTTTTCATCTGTCTCTTCAATTCCAAGGCTTTCGCATGCTTTTCGGTCACTTCTGTTTAAAGGTACATCTTCTTTGATATAAATCTGATATCCCGGCGCATCTTCTTTTACAGTCTCGACATAATTTCTGATCTTGCGCTTCAGGCATACATCAGTTACAAGGCCAAGACCGCTCTCCGGATCGATTCTTGGCATATTCCCTGCATCTGGGTCTCCATTTGGATTGCCATTTTCCACATCAAACAATACTACAAATTCATATCTGTTTTTGATTGTCTCTCCCATTTACTTATCCTCTCTTTTCTCGTATTTTTTTTGTACCTGATGGTAATATCCTAAAATAAATTTTCCCTGTTCTTCCAGTGAAAGCCTCCTTGGGAATTCTGTCATATTTCCCATAATTTCTGTCAGCAATTTCTCGTAATAGATTTTCGCGCTGCTTTTCTCACGTTCCAGTTTTTTCATATGGCTGTTTTTCAGTTTAATCAGAACCGGAAATACTGATGCCGGTGTGGCACATGCCGAATTAAAATATCTGTCCCGGATTGTGGACTTAATTCCCTGATTGGTATCCATCTGAATGGATTCCAGTACAGAAAACAAACGTCCAAGCTGATATGCCACTTCCTGGCTTTCTGCATTTAATCCCATATACTTCTCTCCTTCCTTCCAACAATAATTTAGTATTAAATATGCCTTAATAATTCCTGCTCTTCCCCATGTCACATTGCCCTGTTCGGCACGGATCCGAATCAGAACATCCGTATAAAGACTCGCCGGATACTTTGTCCCTGCTAAAATAGCCTGCAGCGTCATTGCTGCCATATTCGGCACCGGGGACTTGTCCTTTGATTTTTGATTCACTGTTTCAGCAAGCATATCCCGAATTCCCATATATCCATGAGTTACCCAGGATGGCTTTACCACATTCATTCTCTCATAATGCACGGCAAGATGACTTAAAATCGTTCCGAACGTATTCTCATAGAAAAATCTTACAGACAAACGCGCCGCATTAGGTGCCAGGGCCAAAATATAAAACTTCTGCTCCGGATTCAGCCGAATACCTCCCACATCTACCTGCTTGTTTTCTTTTAGATTTTTAAAAATGTCTCTGATTTCATTCTGATTCTCTGGCTTTTGATCCAGAAGATAGGCAAATGCATCCTGATACTGTTTTTTCCCGCTTTCTGCCCAGTACACAATCATAGAATCTCCAAGCTGAAAGCGACCTTCCCTCTGGCTCAGAAGATAATTCAATGCCGTCGTGTATGCGAACTCAGCATATCTCCCAACCGGGGCATTATAACTTTGTTCCTTACCATAAGATTCAAAAGCCGGCGCATTAAAGGAAACCAGCGCTGCTCCGCTGGACTGAGCTCCCGGCACTCCTTTGATCGTCTTGTGAATTCTGGAAATTCCTGATCTTTTTCCCGTCACAAGGCAGACACCTGTTTCGACATCCTTTGACAATTTCTCTCTTGACTGTTCCCAGGCCTCTGCAATCGCTGGATCATCCTGCGCATGCCGTATTGCTTCCATGCAGAAAATCAGATTCCCTCCATCTGTAATATCTTCCCATCTTTCCTGAACTTCGTTACAGTTTTTGGCTTCTTTGGGATCCCACGTTTCAAAAAATCTCCGTACTGCCTCAGCCATCTCTCCTTCTACGCCTTGAAGCAGGGACAGATGACGTTCTTTAGCTGCTTCGAAACAATCCTCTATTCTTTGATTCGTTCCTTCGGCGTCAATTCCCAAAAGATACTTGGAATTATCGCATAAAAAATTTGCTGAAATGCCGGATGACCGTGTGACCATCTCCGGTACTTTGATCATAATTGGTGCTAAAACGGTCTTTTTACCTCTCGGTTCCTCTTTCTTCAAAGTAAGGATTCCCGTAATTTTCCCTTCTTTCGACAAATTTATTGCATAGGAAACCTTTGCTTTGCACCATCCCTCCTGGTCTACCTTGCCCTGTTCCAGAAGGTCTTCGTAATAATTTACCAGTGCCTGCAAAATCATCGTACCACCTCGCAGTCTGTTAAGTCCAAAATACCACGTTTCATAACAGCTCTGAAAAACATAGGCTCAATATGATTAAGATCTGAATAATCCATATCGTAAAGCATAAAGCCCAGATCCTTCTCTTCTACAGTATCATAGGCAGTCCTGATTTCTTCGTCCCCGCACAGGCAGAAATGCGCCGGGAATTCCCTGCATCCAAAATATGGCATATGAAAGCACTCTCCTCTTTTCAAGCGTCTCATAATTATATCTTTGAATTTACCTGGATTATCGGATGCATTCGCCCGATCTGTCATTTCAAAATGGGCTTCAATCACATACTCTACATCCCGGAGAATCAGCGATGCTCTTTGAACTATATCTGCTTTACTGCTGATATACAGAGGCTTATCCGATCCATTATACGCCTGAAGAACACTGCTGGCTAAAATTTTACTCTTTACTTCATTACGACGTACGCTGGTAAATTGAATAGGATTAACCACATGGATCTTATCAATTACCCACCGCATTCCAGGATGCCAGTAGATTGCTTCCAGAATTCCTCTTGCTGCAGACGGTGTCATAACATCATAAGAGCAACGTTCTACTTTCATTTCGGGTCTCGAAAAAAGGGCATAGTCTCCCCAGACCTTCACTTTTACGCCTACCCCCATAGTCGGTCCTCCTTTCGTTTCATCTACAAAACCACTCCTTCCTCATAGCATGCCGCTATATAATCTCTTGGTTGATAATAAAAATCAGTATTATAATCTGAAATTTGTGCATCGATCCATGAATGATAGACTTCCCATAGTCCTTTCATCAGCTCTGAATCTTCATAGGCATCTTCAATCAATCTTTCGTACACTTCCCCGATATCCCAATAATCGGGGACAGTGTAATGACACATTTTCACGTTATCAAAATCGCCTCCTGTAATCCCTGCTTCCTCTATAAATTCATCCGCTGTTTTCTCGATCGGCTCACAGTGAAATACATCCGCATACTCGTAAATTCTTTTGATTCGCTCTTTTCCCAGATAATCTGTTACTTCTTCCCTTTTCCTCTTTACTGTCCTTCCGATAAATTCAATCAAACTGCATGTATAAAAAAGAGCATTATTATTTTTGCTTCCCATATACAACCTCACTTCCAATGAAATCTGTATCTTTATAGTCACTATAGCACTTCTAATCCAAAAAATCAACCGCAATTTATTTTATGTTGCGTAAATTTTATTGAAATCAATTTTAATTCTCCAACTTTTTTATAATGAAATTCTCACATATATTTGGTATACTATTTTCGTCAGGGAATTCCTGTGGATTGAAATAATAATATTTGCCGCAAGAAGCAAAGTAGCGGTGTAAAAGTCTGGAAATCTTCGGATTCCACTTTTACACCGCTGCCTCTTTTTCTCCATCATTTACATCCAGACTGCTGTCCCGGATTCTATCCCCAGATCCAGTCCCATGTCTTCCGTATATTGTTCCTCTGATACAAGCTCCACGAAATCATTAATATCTCCCGAAATTTCTCGAAGCATTCCTGCTCCTCGAAGTTTCTCTATATCATTGGCATACAACTGAACACAATATTGCCCTGCTCTTCGCATGGTTCTCTTTGTATATCCCTGGTTTTTGATCTGTTGAAGAATTTCTTTTGCTTCCGGCTCTCTACTGATAAAAATTGTCGTTGTATCTTCTTCGATCAGTTTAAATTTTTTAGCTGCTGTTGCGAACTGATAATTTTTATTTTGAAAGAGCCCAAGAATGTTCTTTTTATCAAGGTTCGTCCCCTCAAGATGATAAAGGGAATGAAAATACTGCTGAATTCCATCCAGGGACGAAATATCTTTTCCATCTGCAATCAGCACTTTTGATATATCTATCTGCCGCTGTTGTCCCGGAACATTTTCTTTTTGATCGAATTGAAAAATAGAGACAATGCTGTCTTCCACATCTCGTTTTCCTTCTCGATTGCATCGTCCTGCTGCCTGTATCATAGAGTCAACTCCTGACAGCTGCCTGTATACAGAGCGAAAATCAAGATCCACCCCTGCTTCCACAAGACTGGTAGAAATCAAAATACAGCGTTTCCCTTCTTTCAAACATTTTCTGATTGTTTCCAGTATCTGCCTCCTGTGCTTTGGATACATAGTTGTGGACAAATGGAAGACCCCATCTCCTTCCATTTTCTTATATAAACTCTGCGCCCTCTTTTTTGTATTTACAATGCATAGAGCCTGATATTCTTCCTTTAATTTTTCTATCAGCTCTTCTTCTCTTATCTTTCCAAGATTCTCAAAAGATGCTCTTTTAAAAAAGCGAAATTGCTCCTGTACTCTCGGACAGAGTTCTGTCATTTTTATATTCGTCCGAAGCAGGGATTGCAGAGCCGGCTGCGTGGCCGTACAGAGTACGATGCTTGATCGAAATTGATTTACCAGTTCTTCCATCACTGCAAGACAAGGCTTTAAGTAGTCTGTTGGCAGCATCTGCGCTTCATCAAAAATGATGACACTATTAGCGATGTTATGCAATTTCCGACACTTCGAAGATCTATTCGAAAATAAAGATTCAAAAAACTGTACATTAGTCGTAACAACAACCGGCTTGTCCCAGTTTTCTGCCGCAAGCTGCATCATCTTTAATTCCTCTGTACTCTCATAATCGACATTGTAGTGATTTTCCAATACATTCTGTTCCCCAAGAATTTTCCGAAACACTTCTGCATTTTGTTCGATAATGCTTGTATAAGGAATAACATAGATCACTCGATCCATCTTATTTTTCACAGCATGCTTTAATGCAAAAGCCAACGATGCAATCGTCTTTCCACCCCCTGTAGGTACAGTGAGTTGAAACACCCCTCTTTCCTTTTTTCCACAAGAAAGGCAATGTTTCAAAATCTCCGTTCTTCTGCCATTTACAGACTCTAATTCCTTATTCCCCAGCCAGTCTGTAATATATGTTTCCAGCCTTTCTAAAAGGATCTCCATCTTTTCTCCAGAATCTCTCTGTACCTCGCCATTCGACATGAAACTTTCGGTATCAAGAAAATCTGCATCTACAAGGCAGGAATAAATCATTCGAAGCAGCATACTAATAGAAAAATCTGGATCTGACGTCTTTTGCGGATCAAAAGGAAGTTCACTCAATTCCGGAATTTCAATTTCACTTTTGTATGCATCGTAGATTTCGATTTTTTTCTTCTTTCTCCCCTCTAATGTAGGTGCCGATCCAGTGTCGGATGAACCCCCGCAGTCCGGCATTCCGGCATGATGTCCTGCAATGCAGTATCCCAGGAACGGATACCATCGACCTTCTTCAAAACAAGTTTTCATCCCAGCTGTAGAATGATCTACTTGTTTTCCAGTATTGTTTTTAATTTTGTCCTGGAACGCATCCGAATATTTTCCAATATCATGAAGCAAACCACAGGCATACCCCCACTCTCTCTTCCCGAAATGGTCTGCATAATCACCTGCAATTGTTGCGGTCTGCTCTAAATGTTCTTTGACAGTTTGCTTTCTTTCTCCATCAACATGTGCCAAATATTCCATAGGCCTCTCCTTACTCTGTCTTTGTATCAGCCAGATCATTTATGATCTCCCGATACCCCGGATATCCATACGCGCTTTCAGCGCTCTTCACAGCATTAATGATTGCTTCGCTCATGACTTCCGCCGCGAGTGTTCCGACCAGATCCTGATCTGCCAGGATTTCTCCTGTGGATACCGCATAGATGCTGTCTCCATCTGCTGTCGTATGAACCGGCCGGATGGATCTTGCGTATCCGTCATGGGCCATTCCGGCAATCTTGCAGAGCGCAGACTTCTCAAACTTTGCGTTGGTGATAATTACTCCGATTGTAGTATTTCCTGTGAATTTATTCTCCACCACTTCTGTGCTGGCATACATTAACTCTTCTGTCACACGGAACGACCGATGATCTTCCGAGAGAAGCCCTGCCAGTTTCATTCCGGTTTTCCAGTCATAGATATCTCCAAGGGCATTCACTGCAACAATGGCACCGACCTGTAATGTCCCGATCTGAACGGCATAGCTTCCGATTCCGGACTTCATGCAGCAATCCATTCCTGCAAATTTGCCAACGGTTGCACCGCATCCTGCTCCGAAATTTCCATCCTGATAATTTCCCCGTTCTGCATTCAGGCACGCTTTATATCCCATCTCTGCATCCGGGCGGATCGAAGCATCTCCCGCGGTCAGATCAAACAGATCCGCCTGACAGACCAGCGGTACTTTCGTAACTCCGACATCAAATCCAATATCGTGTTCTTCCAGATAGCGCATCACTCCATCAGCCGCGCCAAGGCCAAAAGCGCTGCCGCCTGCAAGGACGATACCGTGAATCGCGTTTGCTGCCGCAAGCGGTTTCAGAAGCTCAGATTCTCTTGATGCCGGTCCTCCTCCCCGCACATCCAGTCCTGCACACATTCCCTGCCCGGACTCTGACAGAATGACCGTACATCCGGTTCCTGCTTCTTTGTTTTCCGTCTGTCCAATCCGGATTCCTTTGATATCTGTAATTGTTATTTCCTTTTTCATCATCTTCTCCTTTTACTGCGATTCCTGCTCCAGACCTGCCATAAACAGCTCGTAAAAATCGTCTTCACCCGCCAGCATCGGGGAATTTTCCCCTCCGCCGTTGGTACTTCGCTTCATTGCCGCATGGAATTCTTCTCCCGCACATATCAGATCCATCTCATAAATTTCATATCCCAGTTCCCGGCAGGTTCTACAGAACGCGCCAAAGGGATCTTTCTCCTGTCTCGTTGCGAGAAGCTGCCTCCGGACTTTAGGATCATGAAATGCCCGGTGCTGGAGTGCATCCAACAATTCAACACAACTTGCCATTTTATCTTTTCTCCGCCTTTATTTAGTACTGTCCCATCCAGCTTTCCAGATCAGACTGGTTTAAACGACCGTTCAGCAGTCTACCGTCTTCTACCTCGACATCTGGAACTGCTTTTCGTATCGCTTCTGCTGCTTTTTTAATTCCGCTTCCGCCGGATGTTGCAAATGGAACGATCATTTTCCCTCCGAAATCATAGGTCTCCAGAAACGTATTGATAATGGTCGGTGCCGTATACCACCAGATCGGAAATCCGATAAAAATCACGTCATAATCAGAAACTTTCGCCTCCTTGTCCGCCAAAGCCGGACGGAAAGAAGAATCCTGCATTTCAATCGTGCTTCTGCTGTTCTTGTCTGTCCAGTCCAAATCTGCTCTTGTATACGGAACTTCCGGTCTGATTTCATAGAGATCGGCATTTCCTGCTTCTGCCAGTTTTCTTGCTACTGCTTCTGTGACTCCGCTTGCGCTGAAATAGGTTACTAACTTTTTACTCATACTGATTTCCTCCTTAATATATATCCTGTCATTCACTGGACACCGGGCCTTTGCTACAGAAAAGCTCCGGTCCGGCTGTCCGGATTGGTCTTTACATTTTCCGGTGTTCCGGCCGCTACAACCGTACCGCCGTCTTTGCCGCCTCCCGGCCCCATATCAATGATATAATCCGCACATCGGATCACATCCAGATCATGTTCAATAACTACGACAGTCGCTCCATGATCGATCAGGGTCTGAAACAGGTTAATTGAAAAATTAATTGCAACATAGGTTGTTGCAGTTAGAATTACAAGGCATATGGGCCATGAAGTTGCAGTTGTAACTTCATGGTTTCTTTTTGCCTTTTTTCCAGTATACTATCCTTGTCCTGTCTTCGGATTGGAGGTAACCATGAGTAATAAACACCTTACATATGATGACAGGCTTACTATCCAGGCAGGTCTGCAGCAGGGATTGAAGATCGCACAGATCGCCAAAAACATTGGAAAGGATCGGTCTACTGTTGGCAGAGAGATCAAAGCACACAGGAGACTGGTCTCCACTTCCAAAGGTAACAACTGTGCCCATCATCGTACCTGTACCAGAATCCCGAACTGTCGTTCAGGCTGTTTTCGTGGAAAGAAACAGTGCCAGACAGCATGTGGACGATGCCAGGAAGGATGCCCTGATTATCAGGAAGAATTCTGTACAGACTATGAAAAGTCACCGTTTGTATGTAATGCCTGTGACCACCGGCTTCGCTGCCGTCTGCGCAGGATGCTCTATGATGCCAAGTATGCTCAGCAGCAGTATGAACAGATGCTCTCGGAGTCCCGGAAAGGAATCTCCCTCACAGAGCAGGAATTAAATCGGATCAATGATACGATTACACCGCTGCTAAAAAAAGGACAGTCACTTCCTGTTATCTGTGAACATTACAGAGATGAGCTGCCAGTATCGGACCGGACAATCTATTCCTATATTGACGCAGGTCTTCTGGATGCCAGAAATATAGACCTGAGAAGGAAACTACGCAGGCCGGAACGTAAAAAGAGCGGTCCGGTTCTCAGGGTAGATCGAAAATGCCATATCGGACGCAGCTATGAAGAATGCGAAGAATATATGCGCCAGAATCCAGATGCCATAGTCAGCCAGATGGACAGTGTGGTTATACACAAAGGCGGCCAGACACTGCTGACAATCTTGTTTACCAACTGTGACGTACAGCTCATGTTCCTAAGAGAGCGCAACACAGCGGGATCAGTAACAGAAATATTCTGCCGGCTGAGGGAAGCACTTGGAGATGAGAAGTTCCGGATGCTTTTTCAGGTTATTATTACCGATCGGGGAAGCGAATTCAGCGATCCTGAAAAAATCGAAGCAGATATGGAGACCGGAGAGATCCAGTGCCGCGTATTCTATTGTGACCCGATGAATACAAATCAGAAGAGCAACTGTGAACGGAACCATGAATTGATCCGTTATATCATACCTAAAAATCATGCAAAGGATGAATATACGGAAGAAGAGATCAGGGAAATGATGAACCACATCAATTCCTATCCGCGAAAAAAGTGGAACGGACAGGCTCCTATAGATCTTTTTATCAAGATCTACGGCCAGGAGACTGCGAACCTCCTGGGCCTTGAAAAGATCCCATCCGATTCCATAACCCTTACACCGGCTTTGTTTAAGAAGTAAACCGGAATTTTAGAGAAGACAGGACACGGTAAAAAAGGTAACACAAACAGGGTGCATTTACAACTTCTGCGAAAAGTAAAAAATGCAGTCTGTGTTTTGTCATGTCTTCCTTTAAGAAATTTTACAAGGAAAATCGAAAAAAGGCAATCCAAAGCCAGAAAAACAGCTTAAAACTGTTGCAATTACTCATGATATTATGCAGTTACAACTTCATAAAGTTTTCAATGTGCAGTTACAACTTCAATGTTGCAGTAAGGATTTCAATTAACCAGGGTCTGAAACACATCCATCAAAGTATTTACATCCAGCGGGTGAAGCCCGATCGTCGGCTCATCGAAAATAAAAACCGAATCCGACTGGGCTCTTCCCATCTCACTTGCCAGTTTCAGGCGCTGCGCCTCCCCTCCGGAAAGTCCGGGTGTTTCCTCTCCAAGCGTCAGATATCCAAGGCCCAGATCTTCCAGTATCTGAAGGCGCTGATGGACCAGCTTCAAATCTTTGCAGGCTGTGAGAGCGGTATGAACATCCATCGCCATCAGTTCCGGCAACGAATAGGATTCTCCGGTCTTTGTCTGATAGTGAATGGTTTCCGCCTCTTTTGCATATCGTGTGCCCCGGCAGTCCGGACATGGGATATCTACATCCGGAAGGAACTGTACATCCAGGCTGATGACTCCGGTTCCATCGCAGACAGGGCAGCGCAGCTTTCCTGTATTGTAGGAAAAATCTCCCGCCTTATACCCTTTCTCCTTCGCGTCCGGAGTTTTTGCAAAAATCTTCCTGAGTTCGTCATGCACATTGGCATACGTTGCAACAGTGGAACGTACATTGATTCCGATCGGAGCCGCATCAATCAGCTTGACATGACTAATCCCTTCTGCCCGGATTTTCTTCACATGTTCCGGCAGCTTTCTCCCCTGAATATTGGCCGAAAGTGCGGGAACAAGACTTTCCAGTATCAATGTTGTTTTTCCGGATCCGGATACTCCGGTGACTACCGAGAGTTTTCCTTTTGGAATATCCACTTCCAATGGCTTGACTGTATGAATAGCATCCGTTGAAAGATGAATGAGTCCCTGATCAAACAGTTCTGTTTCCGAACATTTTTTGGATCTACGGATTCCAGAACGGCCGGATAAAAACGGACCAATCTGAGATTTTGGATGATTCATCAGTGTGTCCGGTGTTCCCTGCGCCAGAATTTCTCCGCCTTTTGCTCCCGCCTCCGGACCCATCTCGATCAACCAGTCAGCCTGCTTCAAAATCTGAGTATCGTGATCTACAAAAACTACGGAGTTACCGTCCTCAATCAGATCGTGCATGACACCAGTCAGCCCGGCAATATTTACCGGATGCAGACCGATGGATGGCTCATCCAGTACATACAGAACACCTGTCGTCCGGTTTCGAACCGCTCTTGCAAGCTGCATTCTCTGCCGTTCTCCTGTCGATAAAGTGGAAGAAGCCCGGTCCAGAGACAGGTACCCAAGCCCCAGATCCAGAAGACGTCTTGCGGAAGTCTGGAACGATTCACAGATGCTCACCGCCATCGGACGCATGGATTCAGGCAGCGAATCCGGCACCTGCTCTACCCATTTCACTGCTTCATTCAGTGTCATGGTACAGACTTCATCGAGAGAATATCCATTCAGTTTTGGCATTCTTGCCCTTTCCGAAAGTCTGGTTCCATGGCAGTCGGGACAGATATCTCTTTTTAGAAATTTTTCCACCCGCTTCATACCTTTTTCATCTTTTACCTTCGCGAGGGCATTTTCTACCGTATAAACAGCATTAAAATAAGTGAAGTCCAGTTCACCGCCCTGATCGGAGCTCTTGGGCTTATAAAAAATATGCTTTTTCACCGCCGGGCCATGATAAACGATCTCCTTTTCTTCTTCGGTCAGCTCCCGAAACGGGAGGTCTGTCCGGACGCCCATAGCACGGCAGACGTCTGTCATCAGTGACCACATCAGAGATTTCCAGGGCGCCACAGCACCTTCATCTATCGAAAGAGATTCATCCGGAATCAGCGTAGATTCATCTACTGTCCAGACCACACCTGTTCCGTCACATTTCGGGCATGCTCCCTGGCTGTTGAAAGCCAGTTCCTCCGCAGAAGGAGCATAAAACCTTGTATTGCAGACCGGACAGGTCAGTTCATGTCCTGCTGCGACTTCCAGCGTTGGCTCCAGATAATGCCCGTTGGGACAACAGTGTCTGGCCAGCCTGGAAAACATCAAACGCAGACTGTTCAGAAGCTCTGTTCCGGTTCCAAACGTGCTTCTGATTCCCGGGACTGACGGTCTTTGATGCAGCGCAAGAGCTGCAGGCACATACAGTACTTCATCCACCTGAGCCCTGGATGCCTGAGTCATCCTCCGTCTTGTATAGGTGGATAGTGCTTCCAGATATCTTCGGGAACCTTCCGCATAGAGAACCCCCAGCGCAAGGGAGGATTTTCCGGATCCGGAGACACCAGCAATTCCTACAATCTGATTCAACGGAACATTTACATCAATATTCTTTAAATTGTGCACTCTGGCCCCACGTATTTCTATATTCTGAATCATATACCGCTCCTTTCTGACATTTACGTTATCACCATTTTACTTTACCGTCAAGCGCATCAAAAAGGCTTTCTTTTCTTTCATCATCAAAAAAATTTCTGCCGGAACTGCTCTTGACAAATCCGGACATAGGATACTATTATAAAGAAACTCATGATACCAAGGAGGGAAAGAGCATGACAGAAAAAGAACTGATGCTGTCAGAACATTTATACATTGCAAAGGATATAGAACTGGCAAAGGACAATAAAAAAGCCCGGAAACTGACCAGGCTCATCAATGCATCAACAGAAGAAGATACTGATGAACGGCTGACGCTCTTCCGGGAGCTTTTTGGGAGTGTCGGCGATCATTTCTGGGTGGAGCCACCGTTTCACACGGATTATGGCTGCCATACCTACATTGGAGAAAACTTTTATGCAAATTATGACTGCATCATTATTGATGTGGCCGAGGTCCATATCGGGGACAATGTATTCTTCGGTCCAAGAGTCGGCATTTACACAGCCGGTCATCCGATTGATCCAGTCATCCGCAATAAGCAGCTGGAATACGGAAAAGAGATTCATATCGGAGACAATGTCTGGGTCGGCGGCAACACGGTGATCAATCCAGGCGTCACCATTGGAAACAACGTGGTAATCGGTTCCGGTTCCGTTGTAACAAAAGACATTCCTGACAATGTCGTCGCCGCAGGCGTTCCATGCCGGGTAATTCGGGAAATCACCGAGAAAGATACTGCCTATTGGAAGGAACAGGAAGCTTTTTACTACGAACATATTGACAAGAAGCAGAAAGAAAGGGACTGACAAACAGTCCCTTTCTCTTAGCAGTCCAATATGGCCTTGGCTATGGATCCATGGCCGTTTGCACTGGTATCAAGCATGCACACACCAGACCGGCTGATCGGTTATTCCAGTGCAGAATGATGCGGCAGATTACGGCCTGCATCTTCCGCAGGGATCGTATCCCATTTGGATCACATCTTCCCTGCTTCCGCTGTACTCCCTCGTATTAGAGGCTTTCATATCCCCGACACTTGCACAGTCCGGATCATGAAACTTCATTGTATTTGTATTGAGTATATAAGTTTCCTCTGCTGCCTGACCGTTTTCTGTCCCTGCCTCTGTCTGTGTATCCTCCGCTTCACGGCTTTCTCCCGTGACATAGTCTATCTCAATTCCCGGCTGTACATTATACACATAGACGTAGAAAGAAATGCCTGCCCCGTCATCCTCCACAGACTCTGCTTCCATCAGAACACCGGACGCCACCAGATTGTCATCTTCAAAAACCGGTGTCACTTCGTACAGAACATGGTTATCCGTCTCTTTGATATAATCTGCTACCATATTTTCAAACGGAAGCATTCCTTCCGTATTCATATATCTGGTACCGGTAATCAGATTCTCTTCGTTTGCATTCTCCGCGGTCAGCTGAAAACCAATCAGATGGCAGCGGTTATAAAGATACCCTCCGTCCACATCATCGTATTCCTTATTGATCCATCCCGACGGTTTGATCTCCGAAATACTTTCCCGGTCTTCTGTCGGCATCAATTCCTCTCCGATATTGGCCTTTGCTGTCCCGCACCGGCCAAGCTCATCCAGTTCACTGTATTCTTCGTAAGCTTCCGTCTGAAGTTCCGAATCTGAAAAATCCGGTTCATTGTCTGCCACAACAGTATAGGGCTCGCCGCTGTATTCCGGCAATTCTTCAACAAGCGCTTCCGCTTCTTCCCGGACGGCAGTATCGATCTGCTCTGTTTTGTTTTCCAGACCGCCGGCAGATTCCCCGTGGGAATTTTCTGAAATACTTCCACAGGATGAAACCGTCAAAAGAAATATCAGCCAGAAGACCGGAAGAAAAATCTGTTTTAGTCGCTTCATGACTTCTGCTCCGGACAGGAAAGAACTGCAATCTGTTTTTCCATATCAGGACAGACGATCAGCGTATTGGTATCGTATGTTACCACCGGGTCTTCCGCTTTTAAAAATCCATCCAGTGTCCCAATTACATCGTAACCGAATGTCTCACTTCTGTAGTGCATCGGAATGATGACTTTCGGATCCAACTCTTTTAAAAGTTCTCTGATTTCATCCGGCTCCATCGTATAAAAGCCTCCCACAGGTACCATTACTGCATCCAGACCTGTAAGTACTTCCATCTGCTCCGGGGATGGCATACATCCGATATCTCCCAGATGAGCGATCCGGATTCCTTCCGATTCCAGAACAGTCATGATGTTGAACCCTCTTTTCTCTCCGCGGCAGTCGTCATGGAAACTTTCCAGACGGATCATCTGAAACGGGCTGTCTTTCTTCTCTCTCCGGAGCTCCACCTTTTTCCTTGCATTGTGGTCACCATGTTCATGGCTTGCGATGACTTCATCTGCCTGCAATGTTTCCAGTGTCAGACCCGGTACATTGTTATCCTCGTATGGATCAAAAACAATTGCATATCCATCCTTTGTAATTCTGAAGCAGGAATGTCCAAACCACTCTACTTTTATTTCACGCATGCTTCTTTTCTCCCTTCTGTCATCTCCCGGAACATCTGATCCAGTTCCGGAAAGCTTTTCTTCATCCGGATCGGTCTGCCGTCATGATCCAGGAAACAGTGTCCGGAATGTCCGACAGCAACCTGCTCTCCCCGGCAGCTCATCTCGTAGGCGATCTTCATTTTCACACCATTATACTCTTCAATGTGTACCATAATTTCGACTACATCCTGAAATGTCGTTGTTTTCTTGAAATCACAGTCCACGTGAATAACAGGAGATACAATGCCTTCTTCCTCCATCCGGTCAAATCCCCATCCCGCCTGGTCAAGAAAATCCACTCTGGCTTCCTCCATCCAGCGGATATAATTGGAATGGTGCGTGATCCCCATCCGGTCAGTTTCATAATAATGAACTTTGTGTACATATGCATTCATAATAATCCCTCCTGTTTCTAAACAATTCCAGTCTTTTTATGCTTGTAATAATAATACCCGATAAAAAACACAGCGGTCAGGATCCAGGTCACCGGATAGCTGAAAATAATTGCCGAAATCGTCGGACTGATTTTCAGTGCAACCGCAAGCCAGACGATACGAAGCACACAGATTCCTCCCAGCGTAATGATAACCGGAACAATCACATCTCCGATTCCCCTGAGTGCTCCTGCAAGAATCTCAATAAAAACATAGACAATATACCATGGCGCAATCAAAACAAGCATGTCGCTTCCAATCTGAATGACATTGGCATCTGATGTAAACATACGGAACAGAAATCCTCTTGTAGCAATCAAAAACACGACCATCACGAAAGCTGTTACAAGTTCCATTCCAAGGCAGACTTTTACACTTTTTTTAATGCGGTCTGTCTTTCCTGCTCCATAGTTCTGACCGACAAATGTTGTAATGGAAATTCCAAACGCTGTATTAATCATCCAGAAAATAGCATCCAGCTTTCCATATGCCGACCACGCCGCCGTTGTATCTGTCCCGAAGGAATTCAGAGACGCCTGAATCGCGATATTGGTAATCGCAAACAGAATCGATTCTATTCCGGTCGGAATACCAAGTTTAATCTGTCCGATAAACGCGGTACGGTAAAAACGGATTTTGGAAAGCTTCAGCTGTAACATTCCCTCTGAGCGCATCAGCTTCAGTGTTACAAGCACAGCGCTGAATGCCTGTGCCAGCAAAGTTGCAAGGGCAACGCCAAATACACCTTCATGAAAAACGATCACAAAGACGAGGTCCAGAACAATATTTACAATACAGCAGGCAATCAGAATATAAAGCGGTGTTCTGGAATCCCCCACTGCCCGCAGAATACTGGAACCAATATTGTAAACAAAAGTAAAAACAAGTCCTGAAAAATAAACCCGGAGGTAGACAGTCGAGTCATGTACAATCTCGGACGGTGTATTCATCATGCTGAGCATGGACGGCGCCAGCACAATTCCCAGAATACTGAGTCCGATTCCCCCGACTATAGCGATAGCGTAGGCGTTATGGATTCCCTGCCGTACAAATTTTGCATCTCTGGCCCCATAATACTGGGCAATAATGACCGATGCTCCGGAAGAAAGCCCTGTAAAGAAACCGACAACAAGGTTAATCATCTGGGCTGAGGATCCTCCTACACTTGCAAGTGCCCTGGTCCCTACAAACTGTCCGACTACCACCGTATCGATGGTATTGTAAAGCTGCTGAAAAAAGGTTCCGATCATAATCGGAAAAAAGAATACTAAAAGCTGTTTCCAGATCACTCCCTCTGTGATCTGATTTTTCATCTGAACTGTGTTTTCCATTTCAATCCTCTCTTCCTTCCACACCATTTCATTCCACTAAAAAGGTCCGTATCCGATCTGATTGGCAATCACTACCAGAAGAAATGCTGCTGCCATCATAGACACGTAAATTTTCCAACAGAACTTCATCCAGGCGCCATATCCTACTTTACAAAGTGAAAGCTGCACAAGACTTCCTCCCGGCCAGAAGCTGTTGGTAATCCCGTCACCGTACTGGTAGGTCAATACAAGCACCTGTTGATTAATATGAAGAATCTTTCCAAGCGGCTGAAGAATCGGCATAACCATAACTGCTTTACCGCTTCCGGATACCACAAAAAAATTAAATAGCGTAACAAATACAAAGATGGTAAGCAGTGCAAAAAACGGGCCTTTGTTTTCCAGAAAAACAGACATCCCATGGACAATCGTATCCATAATGCATGCCTGATTCATCAGTACCATAACTGCCTGTGCAAGTCCTACCGCAAATGCAGCGCCAAACACACGGACAGCCCCCTGACAGAACAGGTCACATGCCTTACTTGGATTCATTCGGAAGATAATCACGAGCGCAACACCAAGTATAAGATAAACTGCCGCGACCTGAGGGAATGACCACCCAAACCGGGTACATCCGATCCCCTGAACAACAATGACAATTCCAAACGCAAGAAGTCCAAGAACTCTCGGAACAGTCATTTTCTCTTTGATTTCCTCTCTGTCTTTTCCGGACCGGCTAAGGTATTCTTCTTTTAAAATACTGGTGTTCGGATTCTTCTTGATCTTTCTGCAGTACCGGTAAAGACCGGTCAGACCGATCAGATAAAACACAAGAAGTCCCGCACACCGGTAGGCCATTCCGGAAAAAATCGGCAGTCCTACGATCTGCTGTGCGACTCCGGTCGTAAACATATTCATCAGACCGGCCGTAAATCCTACTGTACTTCCGACAATCGCAAGACCGGCTCCTACCATCCGGTCATATCCCAGAGCAAATCCGATTGTGATGGCAAGCGGATAAAACGGATATGCCGCCTCTCCATAACCCAGAACCCCGAAGATTACAAAAATTGTATAAAAAATGAAAACGACAGAAAACTCTTTTCCTTTAGTCTTTTGCAGAATCTTTTCGATGCCGGCCGCAAATGCGCCGCTCACTTCAAGAAAGTAAATCACCCCGGAACAGATAAAAAGTGTTCCCATAATCGACGCACCGTTTACAAATCCATTATAGACAGCCTCGAAATAGTTCATAAACGTAATCGGATTCTCATTTTCCACATATCGGAAAGTATCCGGATCAATGATGTTCATGCCGGAGAGTGTATCCTCAACTCTCTCGTAGCTTCCGCTTGGTATCATATAAGAAAGCGCTGTAATCATCAGCATAATAAAAAGTAAAATAATAAAGACATGAGGCATATGAAAGCCTCTTGATCCTTTTCTGGTCTGATTCATGTTTTACTCCTCGTTCCTTTTTTTCTTCAGCCATGACACGGCCGCATCCGCGTAGATGGCTGCCCCGATCGGTAAAACCTCCTCGTCAAGTACCATGTGTGCATTGTGAAGCGGGGCATTCCCCTCTTTTCCCGCCCCGATAAACACAAACATTCCCGGTACTTCTCTTGTGACATATCCAAAATCTTCTGTCCCGCTCATCGGCGGAATTTCCTCTACATTTTCTCTGCCTGCAGTCTCTTCTAGAAAAGGCAGCATTTCTTTTACAAATTTTCTGTCGCTGTATGTACACGGCGTCTGAAATGCTGTCATTTCATAATCCCCGTTCCAGGCCCGTACATAATGGTCAATGACCTCCGGAATCCGTCTGCGTAGATGCTCCGATGCTCCTAAATCCAGAGTACGGACTCCAATATGGAGTTCTGCTGTATCAGGAATGATATTGACAGCTGTTCCTCCCTTTACGACTCCGCAGGTCAGAGTTGCCATGGCAGCCGGATCCACCTCTCTTGTCACAAGCAGGTTGACCGCCTGATATACCTGATTCAAAATCATCAACGGGTCCACGCAGATCTGAGGCTGGGAACTGTGTCCGCCTTTTCCTTTGATTTTTACAATAAAGGTATCAAGCGATGCAGAATTTACCCCTCTGCAGTAACCGACCCGCCCTGTTTCCTGAAGAGGCTGCACATGCAGTCCGAAAGCCGCATCAACATCCGGATTTCTCAAGGCGCCTCCCGCGACCATCATCTTTGCCCCCGCGCCCGTCTCTTCTCCCGGCTGAAATAAAAGCTTGACGGATCCGCAAAGTTCACTCTCCATTTCTTTCAAAATTCCTGCGGCCCCAAGAAGCATGGCTGCATGACTGTCATGTCCGCACATGTGTCCGTATCCATTCGTAGAACAATACGGAAGGCCCGTCTCCTCACGGATCGGAAGTGCGTCCATATCCGCCCTTAAAAGAATACACGGACTTCCCTGTCCGATCACTGCCGTAATTCCTACTGCTTTTTTCATCTCCGGAAATCCTGCTTCCATATAATCTGCAGTCATTTTTTCCGAAAGTTCTCCTCCACAGAAGTTCCATTTAATTCCCATCTCTGAGAGACGTTCACCGATATAGGAAACCGTCCCGGGAAGATCCATTCCGATTTCCGGATTCTGATGCAGGTATCTTCTGTCCCTGCAGATCTCTTCCCTCTTCTCTTGTGCACGCTTTCTAATCTGATTCATTCTTTCACTACTCCTTTTTTCTGGCGTTTCCCATATCTCCCATACATCCATCTTTTATTCTACACGATCCGGGCAAAATGTAAAATGTTTTTTTCTTCCGAAGACCATACTCAGAACAGAAGATCTCATATTGTACTTTTCTTTGGTCCATGTTATAGTAAAACAAAAAAGGAGCATATACGGTATGAAAGTCATTATTTATGGTTCTGATATTTGCGGAGACTGCCTTGATACAAAAGCATACTTAAAAGAGCATGCAGATGACAGTATCCAGTACAATTATTTTGATATTACAAAGTCAACAGCAAATCTGAAACGGTTTCTGAAGCTTCGCGACACAATGGATCTTTTTGAAGAAGTCCGGAACGGACATACGATCGGGATTCCTCTCTTTCAGTTCGAAGATGGAACCTACACATTGGATCCTGAAGAGGCTTATAAGAAAATGGAGATCTGATTTTCTTTCGCTGCGATTGTAAAGACAAACAAAACAGACTGCCCCGCAGTCTGTTTTTTATCGTTACGAACAGGAAACGGAATCCTGCTCCCGTGTATATGCTTTTCCCCTCACATCCTGAATCACAAGGAGCACTGCCCCTGCCAGAAGAGGAATGCTCCCGAACCAGACACTGTGAATTCCATACTGCAGCCATATCAGATAACAAAACCCGACACCAATATGAAAACTGAGAAGCGTACCTCCAAAAACAAGAGCCTTTTCCGCTTTCTCTTTACGGACTTTCTCTTCTTTTCTATATAGGAAGTATTCTGTTATGGCAAAGACGGTCTGTTTTAGATTATTTGTAGAAAAAATCGTGGAGCTTGTATATCCTTTTGCTCCCTGAAACACACACCACTGAAAAGCCGTGACAAAAAAAACCGGATAAAGCGCCATCACCGGATCCATATTCTCCGGAAAATATCCTACTGCCAGAATTGCAGAAGCGTCCAGAAAAATTGCCAGATACTTCAGATTCCATTGTACTTTTTTTGCGAGAACCGCCGCAACGACCATTGCGCTCATGTATACCAACAGTGCCGCCACCCTGGTCAGCACCTCCTCCGGATTCCTTCCCAGAACACTGCACACCAGCTCAATCAAGTTTGCTGTCTGCGCAGATCCGAACACCTTCATCCTTGCAAGTATGGCATATGCACCTACAAATCCTCCGAATACCGCCATGATAAAATGTACCGGCAACTCAAACTCATTTGCTCTTTCCACAAAACCGCCCCCTGACTTCCACCTATTATAATCATCTTTTTTCTATTTGTAAAGCGTCCACCCTCCATTTAGAATAATTTTGGGGACGTGTACCGTTACACCGGAACACGTCCCCAAAAATGATGTATGCGATTCTTTTAGTCCTTATCCCTCATCAGCTATGAGTTTTGATGTAGAAGGCGAACATGTCTATAAACTCTGCATTTGTTGGAATTCTTGTTATTTTACAGCCCGCAATTTTGCTGAAGCCTTCCGGCCCGCTCTGCCTCCAGCATACTTCTATCGCTGTCCGGATATTCCGCTCTACACTCTGCGAAGTCACCTTCAGCCTGAATGCCACCTCCGGATAAATATTCTTCGTTACATTCAGCATGAAGTTGTCGTTTTCCAGTACGATCTTTGTTGCCTCGGCCAGCTGCTGATATCCCTGATATTTTGAAGTCAAACCCAAACTTCTCAATGTTTCGTAAATCAGCTGCATGTTTTCCTCCTTCCAACCTCCGCTACTATCATAACGACTTTCTTTGAAAATAACAGGAAAAACTACACTTATCGACAAAATGCTGCTGAAAAACGACAAAAAGCTACATTCCTTTTTCCATCGCTTCAATAGTCCGGTACCAAGAGGATATGGTCCGGTATGTACACCAATGGTGGCACCGATCTGAATATCTTCCCACTGTGCCACATGAAAACCGGCTTCTTCCAGTCTTTCCGCCAGCTGGTTTTTAAACTGCTCATACTCTTCCACCCACAGCCCGACTCCGGTCACAATATAATAATCCTCCGGATGAATGTCATGCTCTTCCATATATGTCTCCATTTTTTCGATGAGCTTTAAAATTGACTTCTTCCTCCCCCGGCAAAGCTCTGCCGGTCCGAGCTCTCCGTCATAAAACTGCAGAAGAGGCTTGATCTTCAGCACGCTTCCTGCGACAGAAGCAGCTTTTCCGATTCTTCCACCATGTTCCAGATATTTTAAATCATCTGTTGTAAAGAAAATATGACCGCTTTTACGAATTTCCCCCAGACATCTGACTGCCTCATCGAGGGATTCTCCCGCATTACGGATTTCCACAGCTGCTTTTACAAGCATTCCCTGTAATGCAGTTGCAAGGGCCGAATCCAGAATCTCAATTCTTGCCCCCTCATACTGCTCTTCCACTACCTGTTTCGCATTGATGGCGGCCTGCATGGAGCCGCTCAGCTTCTTGGAAAGGCAGATACATAGTACCGGCATTCCGTCTTTGACAAATGGGACAAATGCATCCACATAGTCCTGAACAGATGGCATGGATGTCTTTGGAAAGCAGTCCGGATTGTCTGCCATCTTCTGATAAAAATCCGGAATAGAGATCTGCTTTCCCTCCTGATAATAATTTTCTCCGTCAAAAGAAATATAAAATGATACTATCTGTACCTGTTCCGCCTGCAAATATGCCTCAGGCAGATCACAGGAACTGTCACTTACAATACCAAACTGCATGATCCATCCTCCCGTATCTCTTGCTTTTCCCCAGTTTTTCTGCTAAACTACTGGCATATTACTAAATGTTACAATTGTAACATTTGCTTTTAGGGAAAGCAAGATACTTTTACATTTTTGTTACAAATCAGGAGGTTTTGTTCATGAATTCATCCAGCCGGGTACGCAAAGGCCCTTCTTTTACAAAACGCTGCATCATGGATGCGCTTTTGCAGCTGATGCACACAAAGGATTATGACGACATCACCATTACCGATATTACTGAAAGAGCCGGTGTATCCCGGATGTCCTATTACCGCAATTATCATTCCAAAGATGAGATTCTGATGGACTATATGTTTCGCATCATTAAAGAATATGCTTTGTCGCTTGCCAATGATTTTCCAGAACTTCAGAACGGCTTTCAGACTTATGATCACATTCTCCACGGTCTGCGCTATCTTCAGAAATATGCAGACTATGCGCTTTGCCTGAAAAAATCAAACCGCTCCGAAATCATCCTGCACGGTCTGGACTTTTATATGCTGACCATTGCGGGTATGGCAGATTCGGATTCCCCGAGGAAATACGAGCTCTACTACTATTCCGGAGCGCTTTATAATATTTTTCTGCACTGGATTGAGGATGGTATGAAGGAGGATATCGAAGTTATTGCTTCACTGATTTACCGTCATATTCAGAAAAACCCGTTTCTCTCCTCAGCTAATCAAGATTCTTCAGGACATCCTTCAGATCAACCGAAATAATCCGGTCGACACAGTTGACCGGGATGCCGCGGTAAACATAGGCACCGGATTCAAACAGCATATAGAGCCGTCCATCCTGAATACAGATCTGTTCCATACGGTTGGGAAGCGAAAAGCTTTTAATCTCTTCTTTCTTCTTCAGACTGTATTTCTCTGATTCAATGACAGATCTTTCATAAATACGGAGTTTGGAATCTGAAAATCCGTAGGACTGGGAAAGGAACAGATAGTTTCCGAACACCTCCAGTCCCTGAACCTGAGAAAGAATATCCGCCCATTCCTGGTCAATTGCAACATTGCTGAACAGTTCCCTCTCCCTGTTCAGCTCCTCATATTCCTCCTTATTCTGTTCATTGATTTCAAAATCCACCGAATACCGATTGATGATGCTGTCCCCGGAAAGAGAAAAATATCCAGCATAAAGGCTCCCTCCCCGAAATGCCATGAAAGAATTTCTTGCAAGCCCCTCCAACGCATGGGTTTCCAAAAATGGAAGGGGCTTTTTTGTCTTGTCATACTGATAGTTTTCCAGAGCTTCCATTGTATACAAGCTTACCGCTGCCTCCCCGTTCAGCATATCTGAAACCCACAGCACCTGATTCAGGTTGTCATACGCAATGCCGCCGGCATGAGTCCTGTTTGGCATAATAATTTCTTTTACAAACCGCCCGGATTTTTTGTCAATCTGATACAGTACGGAATTGTGTTTTTTAGTATGGCAGTACGCGCTTACAAAAATAGAGTCTTCCGTCACATCCATTCCCTGCGGCGTCATGGAAGTGCAGATGTCTGACTGACCTGTTTTACTGTTTACCGTTCTGGTGGATTTCAGGCCAGGAATAATATAAGTACCAAAATTCTGTTCGAGAGAGAGGTGTTCCACCATCTCTTCTGTAAAGAAATCATCATATTGCATAAGAATTTCGGTCACTTCTGATAATGTATGAACGGCGGGAGCCGCATTGGTCCGATCCAGTACGGCAACCGGTTCATTCGCCTTGCGGTAAACACCAAAATAAAACACGACACAGCCAATCAGAAGAACAGCCGCTATCAGCAGGCTTTTCCAGGTGACTCCTTTCGCTTCTTGTGGTTTCATTCTTTTCACTTCTTTATTTTATCCACCATTCCAGAATCGTCTGAATCTGCTCATCCCAGTATTTCCACTGGTGGTCTCCGCTGGAACTTGTGGTTGTAACTTCATATCCGAGCCGCTTCATTTCTTCCCACATATCCAGATTGTTCTGATACAGGAAATCCTCCGTCCCGCACCAGGCAAACAGCCTTGGCTCCGGTTTCTGTTCTTCTTTCAGTTTCTTTGCCAGATATTTCAGATCATTTGACGATCCGGCAATCCTGTCCGGATTTCCAAAGATTCCTTCCCAGAAACCGGACGGTTTTCTCGCAATGTCCGCAGCCTCTTCTTTTACCCTTCTTGCTACATCCAGTACTCCGGACATAGATGCCGCTGCACCGAATGTCTCCGGTGCTCCAAGGCCAAGTTTCCACGCTCCGTATCCTCCCATGGAAAGTCCGGCTGCCAGCGTATCCTCCCTCTTTTCCGACAACTGTGGAAAAAATTCACGGCAGATTTTTGGAAGCTCCTGTGAAAAAAAAGTCCAGTAAGGAAGTCCGTATTTCGTATCTGTATAAAATCCAAGCCCTGCATCCGGCATAACTACCGCAATCCCGTATTCACTGACATATCGTTCAATGGACGTCCTCCGCTGCCAGGTTGTATGATCATCACTCATTCCATGGAGCAGATAGACTGTTTTGTATTTTCCAGCCTTTGCATTTCCTTTCATTCCAATCTGACTGGTCGTATTCTGCGGAAGGATCACATCCATATTCATACACTTTTCCAGAACTTCCGAGAAAAAATCCACATGTAATAATGCCATTTCCTTCTTCCTCCTTTTCCTCGCTTTTCTTACTTTTAATTATAGCTTAAAAACAAGAGCAGGGACACAGTAAAATACTGCATCCCTGAACTCTTCTCCTTCATCCTTAACAGGTTGCTCCGCCTTTCAAATGTTTCTGTGCAGCCAGATTTTCCTGCTTTCTTTCAAAAAGTTCATCAGAAAGAAGCTGACTCTGTACGTTTTCAAATCCGAGACGTTCAATCGTATCGGCAAAACGCTCTCCGGTAATTCCCTGTTCACGGAAGAGAAGAATTGCCTTTTCTACAACATCCAGTACTTCTTCTTCACTTGTAAATACCCTTTCCAGAGCACGTCCGTGAGCCACTTTCTTACCCCATCTTCCTCCGATGTAAACTCTGTATCCTTCCGTCTCCGTATTCACCGCGCCAAATGGGCATTTCCCCACACAACGTCCGCAGTGATTACACTGACTTCCATCGATCCGGATCTTTCCATCCTCCATCCTTGCCACATGGATCGGGCAGTTGTTTTCCACCTGGCAGACTTTACAGCCGCGGCACCTGGAGAGATCCACAGCCGGAACTCTCTGCCCGATAATTCCAAGATCATTAAGATCCGGTTTCACACAGTTATTCGGACATCCGCCTACCGCAATCTTGAACTTGTGCGGAAGCTTCACCTGATTGTAGCCGTGATAAAACCGCTCATGGATCACTTCCGACAGATGGAAGGTATCAATCAGTCCATACTGGCAGGTCGTTCCTTTACAGGATACCACCGGACGTACCTTCGATCCGGTACCGCCCGTTTCCAGTCCTGCATCCGCCAGGAATTCCCGCAGCGGTTCGATATTCGCATATGGTACTTTCTGAATCTCAATGGTAAGCCGGGAGGTCATGGTGATTTCCCCGCTTCCGAACTTCTCTGCCGCCTCGGCAATTACACGGCTTTCCTCCGCGGTAATCTTTCCGTTTCGTGTGATGACGCGGGCGTTAAAGCAGTCCTCGGTCCGCTTATCCTGAAGAAATCCCAGAGCCTTTACTCTCGTAATATCTTCCGGGGAAACCTTGAATTTTACCCCTTCTACTTTGACATCATTAAAGTACCGGGCACCTTCAAGCACGACTGTGTTTGTATATCCATATGCCTTTAACCGGTTCTGAAGGAAATAGCTTCTTTTGCCTTTCAGGCAGACAAGCAGCAGCTTTTCGTCTTTGTCAAGCCCGTCAATCGGTCCGTTCACTGAGGAAAGATTCACATAAAATGCTCCTGCAATCTGCGGATTCGGGCAGACGTCTACCACCTTATAGCCTTTTGCTTTTCCTTCGGCATACTCCGCCGGAGTCATGCTGACCATTTCTCCGCTGATTTTGTTTTCCAGAATATACGCTGCCTGTACAAGCGGATGGATCGCCGTGGAAAACGGCGGCGCATAGGCCAGATCCAGATTCTCCAGATCTTCCAGCCGGGCATCCATCGCAATTGCCGTTGCGGCAATATCTGTCATCTTATCTGCTGCTCCGGCCCCAAGCACCTGGATTCCAAGAAGTTTGTGGGTTGTACGGTCTGCAATCATCTTTGTCGCAAAGGAATCTGCATCCGGATAATAATGGGCTTTATCATCTGTCACGGCAAGAACCGTTTCTACATCATACCCTGCTTCCTTTGCCTGCACCTCGGTAAGGCCGGTTCTTCCTACATTCATTCCCGGGAGCTTTACGACGCCTGTCCCAAGTACGCCCGGATAGTTCTTTTCTTTTCCGGCAAGAATCTGTGCCAGTGTTCTTCCTTCATAGTTTGCGGAAGATCCCATGGCTGACCACTGCGGTTTCCCGGTAATCCGGTTCTTTACGACAACGCAGTCTCCTGCCGCGTACACGTCCGGAAGGTTCGTCCTCATCTGTCCGTCCACTACAATGGTTCCTCTGTCCATCTTAATTCCGCTGTCCTTCAAAAATGCAGTATTCGGACGGATTCCGATTGAAACAACGACCATATCTGACTGAATCGTTCCCTGATCCGTCTGAATACCGGACGCCTTTTCCCCGCCAAGTACTGCTTTCAACGCAGTGCCTGTCTGAATCCGGATTCCCTTCTTCTGAAGATGGCGCTTCGCATAGGCCGCCATTTCCGGGTCAAGAACATTTGGCATGATCTGAGGCGCCATATCAATGACCGTCACTGCAATTCCTTTGGCATGCAGGTTTTCCGCAATTTCCAGTCCGATGAAACCGCCTCCTGCCACCACCGCACGTCTGACTTCATGCTCCTCCATATAGGACCGCATATTTTGGGCATCCTCCGGTGTCCGCATCTGAAATACCCCCGGAAGGCGGATTCCCGGCACATCCGGGACAATGGCAGACGCTCCGACAGCAAGAATCAGGTTGTCGTAGGTATACTCCTCTTCCGTGCCGTCATCCAGATTTTTTACATGTACGGATTTCCGTTCCGGATCAAGACCAACCGCCTCTCTCCCGGTCAGCACCTGCACACCTGTCAGACCTGCAAATTTTTCCGGTGTATTAACAATCAGCTCCTCTTCTGTTTCAATCAGTCCTCCTACATAATATGGAAGACCACAGCCTGCATAGGAGATCTCTCTGCTTTTTGTAAGCAGGGTCACCTCTGCGCTGCGGTCTTCTCTTTTCAGTTTTGCAACAGCCTTAGTTCCGGCCGCGACACCTCCGATCACGAGTGTTTTCATTTCTTCTTTTCCTCCTGTGGATGAATCTCTTTCTTTTCCAGTGTTACATCCATTATATACCCGAATCACACTCGTGACATATTATGATTTTTAATTATATTATAAGTATTTTTTATGATCTTCCTTCTATCAGACACTCAGCTTCTCATCTGCAATCCATCCGGTCAGGAAAAATGCCAGGACTGTCATGACAATATAGAAAATGTAGTCAAAGAGGCTGACTCCGCCCATCCCGCCAAGCGGTGCCATATCAATGAGGGAATCGAAAAGTACATAGATCCTCTCAATCCCGATGTTGATCAGGAAAAATACGATCACTGCAATCACTCCTCCAAATCTTGCATTCAGCAGCACCGTTCTTGTCAGAATGATTGCGAGAAAACCTACCATCATTACATTAATCCAGGAGATCAGAAGAAGCAGGCAGACTCCGAAAAAAGCCCCCCAGTCAACATTACTGTTTGTGACTTCCTTAAAGAGCCGTCCCAAAGATCTCAAAAGATCTCCCAGAGATCCTTCACTTGCCGCTGTCACAGTAACGGTTACCACTCCTGCAGCAAAAAATGCAAGAAAGACAAATACCATCTGAAGAATTCCTGCAATCAGTTTTGCTCCAAGAATCTCGTATGTGGAATGCGGTACCATCCAGAGCATATAACTCTGCTTTGTCTTCAGGTCCCTGTTTAAAATCACCAGATTTTCAATTCCTACGTAAAAGATGCCAAACATCCCTGCGAATGTGATAATTAAAATACTGACCGCAACTATGGTTTCATTTTTGATCAGACCGCCGATTAAAAAAAGTACAATAAAAGCCAGAAGGCAGGCCAAGATCAAAATTCTAGTCAGTCTTTGCTTTCTCCATTCATACTTAATCAGATTTCCCATTTTCCTTCCCCCTTTACATCAGTTCCCTGTACAGATCAGCCGCGCTTCTTCCGGAACGCATTCGTTCTTCTTCTACGTCACATTCATAAATCACACTGCCGTCTTTCATAAAGATGGCGTGGTCGATAAAGGACTCAATCTCCTCAATCAGATGTGTAGAAATGATCACTGCATTTTTCTCGCTGACTGTTGTCAGAATGACATCAATAATCTCTTCTCTTGCCTTCAGATCGATACCATTTAGCGGTTCATCCAGCATGTACAGCATCGCTTTTCTCGAAAGCGTTGCGATCACCTTCAGCTTTGCCATCATACCGGTGGAAATCTCCCGCATTTTCATTTCTTCCGAGAGACCTACTTTAGCAATCAGATCGTGGAACTTTTTCTGATCAAATTCTTCAAAAAAGTCGCTGTAGTATTTTCCTACCATGCCGATATTCATAAAATCGTAGTAAAACGGCTCTGTTGACATGTAGGCAACCTGATTCTTCGCCCGGTAATTCCATGGAGCCCCGTCAAAAACAACTTCCCCCTGTGTCGGCTTGATAAATCCTGTCATCATCTTCATCCAGGTTGTTTTCCCGCTTCCATTCGGTCCAAGAAGCCCGTAAATTGATCCACTTCGTATCTTCAGCGAAACATCCTTTACCGCTTTCTTTCCCATAAATGCCTTGGTCAGTCTTCTGCTTTCTGCAATCATAACTCTTCCTCCTCATCAAATGCTTCTATCCGGGTAATGATTTCGTTTTTACTAAATCCAAGATCCAGCATTTCTTTTATAAATCCACTTAATAGTGCCTCTGCCATCTCTTTCCTTAACTCTTCCTGCATCTTTTCGTCCTCCGTAATGAAAGTTCCAAGTCCCCGCTTTGTATAACAATATCCTTCCGCTTCCATCTCTTTATAGATTCTTGCCGCCGTATTCGGATTCACCTTATAAAGAACGGCAAGCTCTCTGTTGGACGGAAGCTTTTCTCCGGGAAGCAGCTGTCTGCGGACGATCCGCTTTTTAATATCTCTGATAACCTGCATGTAGATCGGTGCTTCAACACGATATTCCATTTTTGTCCTCCTTTCCGTATCAGTGAACTAGTTAAATAGTACACTAGGATATTATGTTTGTCAATCTGCTTCGACCAATCTTTCGTTTTTCTTAATAATCTTCATAAATGCGCAAAAAAGCTCCGGTCTGAATGTCCTGTGTATCGGACAGTTCAATACCGAAGCTCTCTTTGTCTTAAAAGGCATACAGCCAGTTTGCCTTTTTATAGTAGATAAAAAATGCGACAGAACTCAAAGTCCATGTCAGCGGATAGATCCAGTAAACTACCGCAATGGACGAAATCAAAATCGACACGCCTGTCAGCACCGCCACACGGATCACGCACCAGAAAATCATCATGACAATCATAGGTATAACTGATTTGCCGGCTCCTCTCAGTACCGCCGCTATAGAGTGCGAATACGCCAGCAGGAAGTAGAACAGCGCAGATGTCCGTGCCCTCTCGGTTCCAAATACAATCACCTCCGGTGTCCGGTCAAATGCCCCAACAAAAACAGGGGCAGCAAGAAAGATCACGATTCCTACTATTTCCGCAAGGATCATGGCACAGGCAATACCGAATCTTGCACCCTTTTTCGTGCGCTCATAATTCTTCGCTCCCAGATTCTGACTGACAAATGTGGTAAGTGCCATTGTGAAGCTGGTGATCGGCAGGAATCCGAACCCCTCGATTTTGGAGTATGCTCCGCATCCTGCCATGGCCATTTCGCCAAAGGAATTGATATTGGACTGTACTACAACATTTGCAATGGCGATGATGGAATTCTGAAATCCGGATGGAAGACCGAACTGAATCACCTGTTTAAAGATATCCCATTCAAACCGGATTTTCCGCAGGTTCAGCCGGTATTCCGCTTTGGACCGCATCAACTGGATCATACAGAGTACAGCGCTGACCACCTGAGAAATATCGGTAGCAAAGGCAGCTCCGCCCACTCCCATATCAAATACCGTAATAAACACAATATCCAGAACTACATTAATTATGGATGAAAGAATCAGATAATACAATGGATGTTTGCTGTCTCCCACTGCCTGCAGGATTCCTACGAACATATTGTACATGACAAATCCCGCGGATCCCATAAAGTAGACCCGGAAATATTCCGTTGACTCCGGCATGACATTAGCCGGCGTCTGCATCCAGACAAGAATCTGAGGGGCAAAGAATACTCCGACAATCGTCAGGACAATACTCGCCACGATTCCGAAAGCTACCGTTGTATGTACTGCCTTCTCCACGTTCTCCTGGTCTCTTGCCCCAAAATATCGCGCAATCACAACTCCTGCTCCAAGTGCGATTCCATTGAAAAATCCGATCATCAGATAGATCAGATTTCCTGACGAGCTGACCGCAGCCAGCGCATTGCTTCCAAGAAAATTACCGACTATCAGCGAATCCGCTGTATTATACATCTGTTGAAACAGATTGCCCAGAAAAATGGGCACTGCAAAAAAAGTAATCTTCTTCCAAATTGATCCCTCAGTCATTAGTGTGGCGGAATCACTCTCTCTCATACCATCATTCCCCTTTCTCTTTCCATATTCTTTCGTATGCCTGATACTTCTCTTCCATCTCAGCACGTCTTGCTTTCGGCATGTGAGGAATTGCCTCTTTCAGTTTTCCAAGCGTCTCTTTCAGGGCACCCCAGTCCTCTTTTGCCTTCAGCGCTTCTGCCTCCCATACAAGATAATACGCCTCTTCCTCCGGCCGTTTCTTCATACACGCAAGCAGGTCCAGCGCTTTATCGTATTCCGAGCTCTGGCAGAGTGCAATCGGAAGATAGATCTGCAGTGTCGGAATCATGCTTTCCCACCGTCTTTTGGCCCTGCTGTAGTAGCACAGGAAAAAAATAATCATCTCTCTGCTCTGCTGCCTTTCCACAAATTCTGACAGAATTCTTGCCGTGTGGATACTGTCTCTTCCGCAAAGCCACGCAAATCCCACTGCAATGACCAGTCCAAGGAACCAGATCTGCCAGTTCCCTCTAATATTCGCCGCCAGGCCTGCAATCAGTCCCACGGCCAGAAGTCCAATACACCATCTGAGCTCCCAGATCTGCATTTTTACCAGAAGAGTCTTCTGCACCTGCTCATCAATCCGGGGGGCTTCTGTAAGCTGAGTCTGATCGCGGCATTCAGGGAACAGCCCCATCAGTGTCTTTTTCATCTTTTCTTCCTGCAACCGTCTGCTTTTTCTGCTGAACAGGCTCTGCCAGATAAAAACCAGAGCCGCACACAGTACAATTCCGGCAGTCCTGAACTGAAAACCCAACGGCTGATACCGGAATACATAAAGGGCCGCCCCTGTGGAGACAAGTGCAGCACTCCCTTCCGCAAGAGCCATCTTCCAGGTTTTGTATTCTTTCTGTCCTTCTTCTCCAAAGCTTCTCACAAATGCAGTCAGGAAAAACAGTGCGGCACATCCTCCTGCAAAAGCGGAGTAAAGGCCTTCCCGTCTTGCCCCATACTGAAAAAACAGGATTCCTCCTTCAAATAAAAGCATTCCCGCAAGAAACAGCGAAAGAATGCAAAGTAATCTCCAAATTTTCTTCGTCATCTTGTCCTCCTATCCTGCTTCCTGCAAAGAATCTGTGATTTCTTTTTCAAATGTAAACTGTTCTCCATCCTCGGACCGGAACAATGCTTTGATCAGATTTCCCTGATCCGTATAATCTCCATCGTCCCCCTGCCCAACGACCATATAATAAACACCGTTTTCCAGATAGAACTGCTCCACCTGGTCAAATGGATTGTATCCCATCTTTTCGATAACCGCATCCGCCTGAGGAAGCGTGATTTCCTGCCAGGTCTGTCCCTGATCGACAGTCCAATAAAATACACTCTGCTCCTGTCCGGATGCATAATATCCTGTCTGAGCATCGACCCAGAACGCGGCACTTACATTGGTCATCATGCTCTCGCCAGTGGAAATCTGTCTCCATGTTTTCATATCGTCCGTCATCCAGATCCCATAATAATCCGTTCCGAGCGACCGGTCCATAGCAAAAACCGCTACACAGCCATCTCCGATTCTTGACAGGTACGTACCCGCTTTATATCCCAGATCTGTGATCCTGCTCTCCTGCCAGACTGCTCCCTGATCGGTACTGTAAATCATAACAGTCCCCTCACTGTCAAATCCGAGAAATGCGGTAAACTCCGGAGATATCAGATAACTTCCATCCTCCAGGTTTTCATCATACAGGCCGTTTGTCTCCCGGCAGACTCTTTCATAGCCATCCGGTACCTCTGCAAAGGTCCCTCCGCCGTCATAGGTAACATAAAGCACTCCGTCATCAATATAATAGGTCTCTTCTCTGTCTGTCCGCATCGCATAATGCTGGGTTTGAGGTGTCCGGATCTCCTCCTGAAATTCCGGAGACTGAATCTGATAATCCACCGGACGCATTTTTTCCGTAATCTTATAGATTCCGTTTTCCTCCTCCAGTCTTACTACCATCTGTCCCCGGTAAAGATATCTTGAATCAATACCGGACAGGGCGTGGTCCGCTCCCTGACCGCCCAGATACACCAGTTCCAGATTCTGAATAATTTCACTGTTCACAGCGGCCGGTACCATGGTGTAATCCAGCTGCACATAACCATTGCCGTCCAGCACTTCCACCTGATTCAGAACGGCATCGTAAATCCGGTATTCGTACGGCACATTCATTCCCTGAAGCGCATCTGTATAATCTGAAAACCACTCCCGGCATGCTTCATCCTCGGATTTTCCAACACCGGCAATTTCCGAACCAATAATCTCAGGTATCTCAAACTGATTCCAGCGAAATTGCGTCCAGGCTCCACAAAGGAGCACCGCTCCTGCAAGGCAGAGAATCCCCGCAGCCAATCGTTTCATCCTTCATCTCCTTTTTACTTTAAGTCACTGTCTTGGAACATTATATCACCTTTTGTTGTGTTATAAAAGCGGTCAATTTTATTCGATACAAAAAAGCCCTTGAAAATCCCGCAAAACGGGTATCTTCAAGGGCCTTAATACTTTTTAAAAATTACATACCAGCCTGAGCTGCTACTTTCCTTCTCATAAGCTATGTATTTTCCTTTATTTTCAAGATTTTTGCCAAAATCTGTTCCTGCCGTTCTCCGGCTTTCCCCCAAATTTTCATTTGGGGAACTGAAATTTTTCTTTTAATAACGATTTCACTTCTCTGCCCTCAGTTTGGGGGATTCCGCTTTAGGACTTGGGGGGGGGAAGAATCATCCCCCAAATGCCATACCATATTAGCAATAACTTTACACAAAATTCTTCATACAAAAGCAACGCCCTTGTTTCTATACAATAATAATTAAATACATAAGCAGAGCTTTTAAAATTATCTCCTAATACATTGTTTCTCTAAAAAACAGACAGCAGAAAAAATTTAGTTATCCCTTTCATCACTAAATGTTTTATATTTCTCCTGTAATTTTTTCTGTTCTTCAAGAATCATACTTAACTGCTTTCTGTATAAATCCGTTTGTCTATATTGACTTTTTCTCTCTTTAACATTTTCCAAAGTCGAATATAACACAAATGCACAGCAAAACAATATACAGACTAATAAACAGATTAATAATAAGAAGTTTTCTGTTTCGGAATTTAAAAAAATCTTGTTATCTATCATTGTAAAAAAGGAACTACAAAGCGCTATAACACTAGTAGTAATACCTAATGTTAAAACTAATCTACTCTTTTTTTTGTATGATTTATTCGTTTCCTCCTTCAATTTACTAATCTTATTTTCTAGCAGTTTCTCTTCTTCCAAATTTTTGTTTATTTCAATAACTACCTGATATTTATTTAATCTGGATTGAATGCTTTCTTCTTTGAAAAGTATTTTACAAATATTATATATTTGTATACCATAATTTGCACTTGTTATTTCCATATCTGGAATTTCAGCTACTGAAAATGCTTTCCGTATCTTCCAGTCAAACTTTACAGTTTCTATATTTGTGAACACTGTTCCACCTGATATTTTAGAATAAATTTGATATTCCTCATCTGTAGCTTTATTAAATATCTGATATACTTTTCGATCATTCAGGAAATCACCAATTTTTAAATACAAACTTCTTATAGCAGATGAACTAATTGCATCTGCTTCCATCACTACCAAATTTATATCAACTATAGGTAGTATTAATTTTAAACTATCTGTGTACCCTGCCTGACAATCAAATATAATTATATCATACTTTTCATCATAATTTGCCTTCATGTTTTTCAAAATTTTTTCATCATTTTCTCGATACGAATACGTCTCTGTATTCTGTTTTGTAATTTGAGTAATTGATGGGATAAAATCCATATTTTTGTCAATATTAATTGCCCCTTCCTGATCTCCAATTCCAAATATTATATTATAAAAAGAAATCGTATTTCTATTGTGTTCAGGAAGTCGATCTTCATAGAAATATGTAGCTCCATTTGTACTCAAATCACAGTCTACTAATAAAACTCTAATTCCACATTTCGACAACATTGAAGACATGCTAAGAGCCAAAGTAGTCTTTCCACTTCCACCTTTTCCGCTTAATAATGCCAAAATTTTACTCATTACTTCCTGCTCCTTTGTCTATATTCCCTAAGTTTCCTTTCAATAATCGTTCAGAAAATTCTAGCTCTTCATTTTCCAAATTATTATCACTATTACTATTTTCTATGTTAGCTAAGTTATTTGCAGGTTCTAACCATAATATAAAAGAGTCTATCGACATATAGGCTATCACTATGATTGTTAATACTGACATTAGTGTATATCCAAAATCAGGCAATGACACTCCGAATAATATACTGACAGATAGCAAACAGACTATTGACATAATAAAACATAATAGTGTATGTAAAAATTTACTCCAAAATTGTGTCTTATCATATATTTTAGGAACGAACTCCATTAGCAATGATAACATATAAATAAAATAAGCACTGCCTAATACTTCTTTGTTTTCGTCCCCTAGCAGAACTAATATACCACCTATCCACGATATAATCCAAATCACTACTTTTATAAGTGACTCGATCTTATTTTCATATAAATGTATTTCTGAAACTGTCTTCTTCAACTTTTCCATCTATGATACTCCTAAATAACTAGTAAATGTTGTAATTCTATCTCTTACTCTTTATCCTCCTTACCATTTTTATTATATTCCAAACCTTTCCTAGCTACAAGTACCTGCCTATGACTCTATATAAAAGTCTTTGGAAAGAATCCTATAATTCTCTTTTGCAGATAATCCCCAAAATAGGGAGGGAGTCAAAATTTTTCTTATATTACTAATCAGCGCTCCAAACTCAATTTTTTTTGGGGGGGAGAATCATCCCCCCAAAAAATCCAGATTAGCAATGGCTCATAGCTGTAATCGTTCTTTTCGGAATATCCAGATCAGCATATGGGGTTGTCTGCTCTGTATTAGCAGAACCAAATTTCTGAATCTCTTCATTCATTTTATTCTCCAGAACGTGGGTATAAATATTCATCGTAATACTGATACTGGAATGCCCCATCAATTTCTGCACCACTTTCGGCTCCATTTTCTTCTCAAAACATCTGGTTGCGAAAGTATGTCGTATTGTATGTGGATGGAAGTCACGGATGATCTTCGGCTCTCTGTGTTCCTGAACCGCAAGTACAGCTTCTTTCTCCCTCATCCGCTTTATCACTTTCTTAATTTCCTTTTCCACGATATATCTGCTGCACGTACTTCCCATACTTGTAGTGAATACCAAGTCTCCCAGTTCTTCTTTCCCTCGCCACCGGTTTCCCAGCTCCTTTTTCAGTCTTACTTGTTTTTCACGCTGAGATTTTAATATCTCTTCTATTTCTCCCATAAACGGAATCTGCCGGGTGGAATTTACAGTCTTTGGAGTAACTAATATTTCTCGTTTTTCTCCATTATAATAGCTGCAGCTCAGTGAGCGGTTAATTTCCGTAATCTTTCTTGTAAAATTTATATCCGGCCACTGGAGCCCGCCCAGTTCTCCAACACGCACTCCTGTCAGAAACATAAAATAGAACATTTCTTTATACCAACTATCTTCTACCTCATTTAAAAATTCATTCTGTTCTTCCTGTGTCAATGCAATTTCCTCTTTCGCTTTTTTATATGTCCACGGTACTTCAACAATCATGCACGGGTTCACTGAGATCATTTGACTTCCTAAAGCAAAATCCATGCACTCTCTTAGTCTGCCCAGCGCCTCCCTCATAGCGCTGTTGGAAATACCGTCTTTTTCCATTGTATTCAAAGCCTGCTGTACATCCATAGGCTTTATATCTCTTATCTTCTTAGAGCCTATATAAAAACCAAAAGTTCTTTTAAAATTGTTCTTCATAGGATTGATACTTGTTTCTTTTACCCTATGAGCCTTAACAGTTGAAAACCATTCTTCAAACCATTCGTTCAACGTAATTCTGTTTTTTCTGTAATCCTGGCTGCTTTTCGCCTTTTCCTTCGCTTTTGTGAACTCTTCAATAAGCGCATTTAAATCTGATCCGTACAAAGTAATTTTGATCCCGTTGATCATTGCCCTTGCTTCATAGGTTCCTTTATTCTCCCTTATTCCTCTTGGTAATTTTTTTGCCATAAGATATGCCTCCTTCAAAACATCGTTATCAAGTACATGACCAAAATATCAGTTACTCAGAAATAAAACAAAGGTGCGAAAAATTTCTCCACACCCTTGACTTATTTCCTTACCTGTGCAAGCAGCCATTTGTCCAACAATATCTTATGTGCATAATTGCGGTTGCCAATTTTCACAACAAAAATTTTCTCATTCTCCTTCATCAGTTCTCTTGTTTTAGTTTTTCCAAGATTCAAATAATTCGCTGTTTCTTCCACATTTAGTAATATCTTTTCATTTTCCACTTTTACCTTTCTCCTGTATTTGAAAACTCTCAATAATATTTCTTCCTTATTAAATAATCGTATCCCTGTCGTACATTACAGAACATACACGTTTCTTTTATTGTCTGATCCTGATCCGCCCGAATGATAAAGTGTTCCTTTGAATTGTAAAATGGCTTTGCACACACCGGGCATAAGCACATCAGAATCGGTTTATCCAGTTTTTTGATTTCCATGCTGGTACGCAGTGCCTTATCCACTTTTATCATCTGCTCTCGGTTCAGCCTGCCAACATAATCGTCCAGACGCCCCTTGTCCAGTGTCCGGATCTGCTCCAACAGCACAAAAGAATTCTTCTCCAGTCCTTTGATTCCACTGATCGGTACATGTGTCGGCAGTTTTGTCTTTGGCTGACTTGTGATAGCTGCAACAATAACCGTTGGACTGTGCTGATTTCCCCGGTTGTTCTGGATGATCAGCACTGGGCGGTATCCGCCCTGTTCACTCCCGATAACAGGATTTAGATCTGCATGGTAAATCTCTCCACGCCGCATTTCTTGTTCTTCCACAATTATATCTCCTTCCTCTATACGCCTTAGAACCCTCTTTGTTCTGGAAAGGCTCTCCCCCCGCTCTTTTGAAACTATTATTCATAGCGGGTATGTATCAGCCGGACACAAAGCATTTCTCTGTATCCGGCTACCATAAATGCCTGTTTCAGCCTATTTGTCCTCGACGCCCCGGCTATTATCGCATGTAATTCATGCAGGGAAATCATCAAGCGGCTGACTGCTGATCAGCTCCACGGGCCTGTGCCCCTCTGAGGTTCTCCCAAAGCTGCCCTCACTTGTTGCGACATCCTCGGAGCTGATTTCGCTATGCTCGCCTCACCGCAAGCGGCAAAGCTCTATCGCTGCATAGCTCCTCGTCTTCCCCGAAAAGATTCCTTCTTTCCGGGGGGCCCTTATATGCTCGACTTTATGACCGGACAGGAGTATCATGATACCTGTTGCCTGTTATCGCCTTATCAGTAACAATCTGACAGTTATAGCCGGGTATTTCCCGCTCCCCGGACAGATAAAACAGCCGCAAACCGATTCTTCTATAATAGGTGGGATTTCGCTGCCTTTACCCGTCCGGATCATGGCGTACCCGCTAACGTGGCTTACGCTCATCACGATAACAACAGGAACGTACTTGATGAATGAATATGTATTTGTCAAGGAACGGAAGGCCAAAAAAGACCTCTCACTTTATTTGCCGTTAAGTGAGAGGTCTGCTCCGCTATTTCAAATATTTTTTCAGTTTTTTTATAATTTCTTCTTTTCTTCTATGGACAGTACTCGGAGAAACACCTATTTGCTTTGCATATGCTCGTTCCGTTTTTTCTTCGTAGAACAGTGCATAAATCAATTCCTGATCCTTCTTTGGCAACCTTAAGAGCGCCATATGTAATTTTTCTGTAGAAATTTTTTGAATTACAATATCCTCCACACTCTCATGGCTATCAGGAAACTGCTGTGCGTTATCTTCCATAAGCCTGTCCAAAGAATCTTCTCGGCTTGGAAGGATTTGTTTTATGTTTCCATCCTTATCTTTAACCGTCCGTCCTGTTTTCAGATCATTTTCAAAATATCTTATTTTTCTATCGTCTTTCATATAGGCTGTATATACCTCATCTGTTACCTCTATGAATTGACCATGAATCCATATTTTCTTCTTATCAGCACCCACGCTGTTACCTCCATTCGTCTGAATTTTTTGAAAATCCAGATCGAATGGCGGTGAGCGACACCCAACAAAAGCAGAAGAATTTTTCTTTTTTCTGCTGTAAGATAAATTAAAAACCGCAAAGGCGATCACGCCCTCACGGCTATAGGATTTTTTATATCTTTTAATAAGAAATATTACTTCCTTTTTTACAACGCAGAAGATCCATACGATAGCATGAATTTTTTTAACAATTTATTCCTGCCTTTGAATAGAACTTTATAGATAACTTCCGCTTAATTAACAGCGACGTGGCTGATTCAGACCAACACAAAAAAAATCCCTCCAAACCCAAAACAGAATTTGGTGGGAATCAGAAGAAGTAGAGACATGGAAAATAAGCCCGCCCAAAACACTGTTTTTTTATTTGGCGGACTACCTAAATTAATAGAAAAGAGCCAGTACATTTTAAGAGTATCTCTCAATGTATCGGCTCTGCGTCTAAGCGTCTGGCTCTGTTATGACAAATAATTTACTTTTGATTATATTGATCAATGTTTCCTGTTTACATTTCGGACAGAACAGAGGTAAATTTCTAACAATTGTATCTTCACGAATTTTTATCCGGGTTTTGTTTCTGCACACGGGGCAGTATATCCATTCTTTATGTCGCATTATTCCCTTTCTCAAATTATTTTACTTGTATATTATTCTACCATTTTTATACTCTAAGCTCTGCACTTGCGTCGTATCAGAAACTACTACTGTTTCATAACTTGTCGGACGAAAAATCTTGTAAAGGCGTTCTCCTTGAATGTAATAAATATTATTTCCATCTACTACAAAAGAAGTAATAGATCCTTCATCGGAAAGCAATTCATCCACTGTCTGCTCACGCTCAAGCAGTCCCCAAAAGGTTGCTGTATTATCAGATCCACTTCTGAAGTACATCTGAGTAGAAAAATTTTTTAAATTAATTTTATAAATCTCAAATCCGTCTCCAACATTCCCTTGAGTTGTATAATAGCAAGCATTTTCATCTACATAAATGCTGGAGATAGAACCATATTGATCAAAGGGATCACGAGTTAACAATATAGTTTTCCCCGTTACTTTATTAGTAGCAGTAATAGTATTTTCTACCATATCCAGTTCTACTGTATAGTTGCTATTTTCCCCCTGTGACGTATCTCCCAATAAATTATAAGAAAATTCATTCGATTCACTTTGACTGCAACCAGTTAATGAAAACATTGAAAGAAAAAAAGCAGATAACACGAAGAGTGAGCGAACTGGTTTTATTTTCTTTCTTCCAACATAGCTTCTACAGCATAACCAGAGCAATAAACAAATAATAAATAGAAAAAACATCAACAAAACTCCTAATTGTACTGGCGAAATTCCCTGGAATGTCACAATATCAATTAAATTCCATTCTTCATCATAACCTACTTCCGTCAGTTTTCCCCACAAATAGCCGGTTCCAGCCAACAAGCCTGCAGGAAGCGGCAGGATATATTTAAGGAAGCTGCTTCCAATCAGATGAGGCAAAACTGAAATCGCTATACCCGAAAATGTCGTTAATATTGTCTGCTGAAACAAAACGGAAAACAGGGCAATCAAAACCGCAAGCCATGCAGCCCCTAAACATCTGCAAATAATTACTATCACATAAGCCTGACCAATTGAAATAAAATAAGGAGAATTTTCAAAAAAGGACAAACTTTGCAAAGGATAAGATACTCCATCTACCCCAACAGATAACGCCACGACAGAAAATTGAATTAGCTGAAACAACATCGTAGTTCCAATAGCCAGTGTTATCATTGTAAAAAGCTTTATTCCGGCTAATGTAGTTCGACCGTTTCGGCATGAACGGAGGATCTGCGCCATACCACATTGATATTCTCCACAAAAAACCGGAACACAAAGAGCCAAAAGGCATAGAATCAAAATTGCATTTACTCCATCATGTGTCAACAGAGTATTCCAGCCTCGTTCATCCATGATATAACGATGCGTAGTATCTTCTTTCGCATAATAATATTGATTATAAACAGTTAGGAAAACATTCTTTTTGGCATCATTGTTCTGTATGACTTCTTCATATTCTGACTCCATCTCCTTTGACTTCTCCTCTGTAACTTTCCCCTGCCAGCGGTTGATATATGCCTGATAAGTATCTTCATTCCGATCAATTACATAACTGCTGTCATATCCTCCAACTGTACAAAGCACTGCATAAAAAGCTAAAGAAAGCAGAAGAAGTAAGAGCCATTTTTGATGAAATACAATTTTTTTTATTTCCACTTGCAGCATAATTTCCTCCTAATTGCCATAATCAGTAGATATGCCATTACCATTTGAACGATCAATACAATAAAAATCTGAAGAACGTATATTCCTCCAAAGCTGACGCCCAAAAGTCTTTCTAATAGTAAATTTCCGTTTGTTAGGGTAAATGGGCTAATGCAGGCAAGGACTTGTTTCCACCATACGGAAGAAAGCGCCCATCCAGAACAGTAGTTTAATATAATACATAATCCCATTCCTGCCAGGCATGGATACATTGACTTTTTAAAACAAGCTGACAGAAAAATTAGTAAAAGCACTGTCACGCTGAATCCGATAGCCTTAGCTCCACAAATCAATACATAAAACATCAAAACTGATCCGGAAAAGGGAGTATTTCTGTAACTTTCAATAGCATAAAGGGGACTATTCCATCCTTCGAACCCGCACAAAAGTCCAAATACCAGCAAGTTAAACAAAGCAAATAAAGCTGTGATTAACCATGAAAATATTACTGCTGAACCGCATTTGGAAAAAAGCATTGGCCACCTGCCCCGCTTGCAAGAAGATAAAATTAAAATCATTCCATTTTCTTTTTCACATGTAAAGGCAGGGGCTACTGCTAAAACGAGCAAAAGAAGTATCAGCAAATCTGAAAAATCATAGGACAGCAATGACTCCCATCCATCATATAAATAAAACTCTGAAATGCTACGTCCATTATAGTGATCCAGAATATAAGCATTTTTTGTTGTTTCTGCTTTATTTTTATTTTCTTGATAAAATTTCAGATTTTCTTCTGCCTGAGTCAGAACTTTTTCCATTTCAGAGGAATATTTAACACTGTACTCCATATATGGATAGAAATAACTATGGAATAAGTAATAGTCTCCAAAAATATATCCACTGTAAGTTCCTTCCTGCGGTTTACGGCTGTATGTTCCATCTGCCGTTAGTTTATCCAGTCTTTGATATTCAGACGTTACAAAGCTAACCGTTTTTTCTGTAATTTCACCCTTAACTTTCTCATAAATTTCATTGTATCCCGCCTGCATACCGCTTGTATTAGCCGCTACAGGTTTAATCTCTCCAGATTTGTAATCTGTAATGATTTTGACTGTATTTAGGCATAAAAACAGTATCAGCGCAATTATCGTATAACGTCGCAGAATATTTTTTCTGGCTTCCAAATAGAAAAAATTCATACTTGTCCCTCACTAGACTGAAAAAATGTATACAAAAATAAATCATCTAAGTTTGGAGCAACCGGCTTCGCATTTTCAAACGGCTTGTCATTATTCACAACCCGGAGTAAATATGACGTTCCCTGTTGTTTAATATTACTTACACAATAAGTATCTACCATTAAGGCCATATCCTTCTCGTTGGCAAATATTTCCCATACCTTTCCTTTGATACTCTTCTCTAGTTCACTAGGTGTTCCCTGCATGACAAGTGTTCCTTTCTGCAGCAGCAAAATTTCTTTGGCAATGTATTCTACGTCGGAAACGATATGAGTAGCCAAAAGAATTATCCGTTCATTTGCCAGACGTGAAATAAGATTACGAAACCGAATACGCTCCCCAGGATCAAGCCCCGCCGTAGGTTCATCCAACACCAATAACTTCGGATTATTTAAAATTGCTTGTGCGATTCCCAGCCGTTGGCGCATTCCGCCAGACAGCGATCCAATTTTTCTGCTGTAATGTTCTTCTAAATTGACAAACTTCAGTGCTGAGCCAATACTCTCATTAGCCTTATCTACGCCCTTAAGCTGACACATATATGTTAAAAATTCCCGTACTGTAAAATTTGCATAAAATTGCGGATACTGAGGCATATATCCAATTTTATCAAAGTAGCGCCTTCCCATTTTAGCAGTATTTTTTCCATCCAAACAAATCGTTCCGCCATTGGCAGATAAGATTCCAATTAAAATGTTAATAAGTGTTGTCTTCCCGGCTCCATTCGGTCCCAGCAAGCCGTATACTCCCTCTGTCAAAATGGCAGAAACATTTTTAAGTGCCGGGTATTTTCCGTAATATTTTGTAATATTTTGAAGTTCCAGTTTCATAAAGTATACCTCACGAAATATCTACCGCTTGTGAAAGGGTATTACCGTTATCCGTTCCCAAAGCGGCATAAGCAGAATGACCAATTACTAAAATTTCATATGGTTTACAATTTGTGTCCATCGTATAATTCTGTTCTGCCACTTTTGTACCATCACTGACCTTATAACTCCGCACAAAACCGCTTGGACTGTCACCACCAGCACAAGTTACAATGTACTGACCATCTTTAGATACTGCAGCCAGACCGCTTTCTTCGCCACTCTCCACTCGTATCTCTTTTCCCTGTTGCTTCCCTAAATCTATAAAGAGAATAGAACCAGTTTTTGCCGGACCGCCCATACTATCAGGCAAAACAGTGTCAGAAACAGCCGCATACTCTCCATTCACAGTAAGAGCAGAACCAGAAAAGTCACTGGCTGTAAAAACAGCGACAGTATCATTCTTCAAATCCACACTGCCATATGCCGTATCCTTTTCCTGGCCCGTAATACTTCCATAAAACGCAAGATAATTACCACTATCGCTGTATCCAATTGCCTCATAATAAACCTCTTCATTCATAGAAACAGATATTTTCTCCTGCTTCTGAGTAGCAAAAGTATATTGATATAAGCTGGAACCCTCCGCATATATAAGAGTTTTCCCATCAGGTGCGACAGAAAAGACTTGTCCCATTATTCCATTGACAAGAGTCTCATCAGATAATTCATATTGTTCTATCAGATTAAGTTTCTCGTCAAATAACCAGTAACTCAATGTTTCCGCAGAATCATTGCCCGAAATTATTGTAATACCGTCCGTTTTCTTTACATCTGCCGCCGTTGGACTGGACAGCATTACAATATATCCTTGACTGGTTCTGTCCGTCAGCAATACTGTCTGCGCATTTTCAAAAGAGTGAGAAGCAATTACTGTCCCGGTAGATAAGTCAGTTAAATTCAGTTTGTTAGCATCGTAATCATATTCCGGGGATAGAAAATCGTTACGGTCATCTGTACTCTGATTCAATGATTCGCTATCAGTCTCCTGCGAAGCTTTAGCGTTATCACTTAACTGATTACTCATACTTTTTTCTGTTTCATTATTACTGCAGGCAGTAAACAGAGATAAACTAATTATTAGAGTAAGTAAGATCTTTATTCTTCTCATACCTCATTCAGCCTCCTCGTTAACCAAAAGAACAGATTGTGTTTTAATAGGATTATTTATTTCAATGTTTTCCGGGGTAACGGCAATAGCATAAATCGTATTTAGTTTTCCTAATTCTGAAGTATCAATTTGAAATGTAGCCTCTACCATCTCATTTTTCACTGTACGCACAGAAAGGTAGTCTGTTCCGTCAAGTTCAACTGGATGATGATTAACGAATAAAGTAATATTAAAGTCCGCCTCCGGGCCACCATAAAGCTGCACCTTAACTGTTGCCGTTTTACCGTCAGTCTGAATGTAATTGTCATCTTCCACTCCCAGAGACAAGGTTGCCGTTGTGTCCAAAGTATCTATAGCGTTCCATGCTTTCAAAGTATCTAATACGTCCTGTGGCACATCCGTTACAGAATAGTTTGTATCCGCAACTTTTAAAGTCTGCTTAGGTGGATCTGTCTCAAAAGAAATATAGCGAGAAGTGGTAGCAGACTCTTGATGATAAAATCCGTATCGTGGATTATCTGTTCCTTCTGCCACAAAACTCGGCTTCAAAATGGTAACAGCCATAATAGGAACTGATTCTCCAACCGCACCTGTCACGGGCTGAAATACCATGTCAAAATTCTCTTGCTGCTCATAATCCAGATTAAAAACCTGCATATAATTTTCTTCTAGCACTGTACCGTCCTCATAAACTGCTGAGTAGGGTTGCGCCACGCCGTCCACAAACAAAAGCACTCCAATCTCTGTAGTCATACCAGCAGACGCTCCAGTAATAGAAAATGGAATTTCTAACGGTTCTCCTTGATACTCATAGACTGCATCCATTGCGTCCTGAAAACCAAACTCAGCAGATCCAACTTCATTATCTGCTGGTTCTTCTTCAAAATAAGCGTCTAAATTTTCTGTGTCATCTGTAGACTGTTCCTTTGTCTGAGATGTACTGCATCCTGTCAGCAAACAGGAAAAAGTCAAAAAAAGAAAAAGAAATTTACGCATAAAAAACTCTCCTTACTTATGTTGATAAGGAGAGCATAAAGAAAAAAAGTCTATGTTTGGTCAATCAATTTAAATTTTTTCTGCACTTATTTTCATTTGAACGCAAGCCCCACCCATGTTACTTAACTGCAATTCGCCGCCAAGTTTGTGACAAAGTGTATTACAAATGGAAAGACCTAATCCAAAGTGATCATTTTCCGTATTTTCTTTAAAAAAAGGTGTAGCCGCAGAGCAGAGTGCTTCTTCTGAAAATCCAGCACCATCATCATATATTCGTATAGTGAGCAAGTTCTTCTTCCAATCAGCCTCCATAACAATCTGATGACGAGCAAAACGTATCGCATTGGTAATTACATTATCAATCATGCGGTGTGCCAAAATCACATCCAGCATAACCTGATATTCGGGAATTTTTTCAATATTCATAGAAAAATGGAGATGATTCCGCTGCGCTAAAATAATATATTCATCTTTCTGTTCCTCAAAAAATTTTCTCAACGAACAGGCAATTGGTTTCACAGGAAGAATATCCAGAGCCTGCACTTCCCGTATCTCGTTTACATATTGCTCCAGCCGATCCGTTGCGAGAGAAAGATTGTGTATTGTGTTCAGCAATTTCTTTTCACTTATGCGCCCTAACGGAACGTTACGTGACAAATATTCTGTATAACCTTTCATAACAGTGATCGGGGTCCGTAAATCATGAGCAATAGATGCACTTAATTTGCGCCTCTCCTCCATCATGCTCCATGTTTCCTTGTTGCTCTTTAGCAGGGCCTCACGCATTATATTCATTGCCCTGCAAAGTTCTCCCATTTCATCGGTGGCCGGATACTCCATACAAAAATCCAAATCATTTTGAGAAATACGGTCAGCACTTTGCAAGAGCAGAAACAGTGGCCGCTTTATTTTCACTGAGTAGAACATCCATGCGCAGAAAATTGTACCAAGAACAAAAAGTAAAGTAGGTACAATAATCATAGCTGCCTTTGCCACATAATAAGCTACACGCTGAACATTGTTTAAATTGGCAATTTGATATTCAGTGGATAATATCACTAACTGTCCATTTTCTCCGGGAACAATTTGCTCATCATCTGCAATAATCCAGTTATATTCGTCCTCACTCTGCTGAGGGGATGTGATTTGATAATCTGTCACACTTGCCAAAATCTTATTTTGTATTTTAACGCAGGTAAAAATAGTCAATGCTGAAAGTCCTGCAACAAATACTGCCATAACAAGTACAAGAGAGATAAAAGCTTTGCGAAGTGGCATGGAACGTAACCATTTTTTTATTTTATCCATTTATATCCGCACCCCCAAACAGTTTCAATATACTGTGTTCCAATCTTGTTCCGAATACGGCGGATATGTTCTTTTACTACTGCATTATCAGCATTACCTTCAAAGCCACGGACTCGTTCATAAATCACTTCACGGCTAAAGACTTGACCGGGATGTAGAGAAAGTAATTCCACAATATCAAACTCAACTTTAGAGAGTTCGATTATCTTATCTTTTCGCAAAATAGCTCTTGCTGCGTAATCCACCATAATGTCATCAAAAACCCGTACACTGATTTTTTGCTGGATACGGCTTTCACGACGCAGATGTGCTTCTACTCGTGCTGTTAGTTCCGCCAAACTGAAAGGTTTCATAATATAATCATCACCTCCGGCCTGTAGCCCTGCCACACGGTCTGCCTCTTCAATACGTGCCGTCAAAAATAAAATCGGACAGGTTACATGATCCCGGATAGCTCGACACAAATCAAGTCCATTCATGCCAGGCATATTAATATCCAACAAGATAATATCGGGCTGTTGAGCCAGTTTATGTAGGGCTTCTTCACTATTCTTCGCTGTAATTACCCGGTAATTTTCTAGTTCAAATTGATCGCAAAGCATATCCAGTATCATTTGCTCATCATCTATAATCATAATTGTATAACCCATAATTATCACCTCTTTGGCATTATAATAGGGAAATGTCTATAATCCGTCAAGTTTACTTATTTTTTATTACTTATTTCTCTCTACATTACACTGTAACATACTCAACTTAAAAGCAGCCAATTCTATTTCCAGCGTATATCAAAAACCTTAAACAGTATCTCTTATATTTCACTATATAAGCATTATATTTTCTCTAAATAAGATATTAAATCTCCTGTATTAAGAGATGTTACTTTCTTTTATAGGAGATGTAATTTCCGTAAAATAACTTATAGAATTATGGAAAATGAGGTGGTGAAAAGTGGACGATAAAAAACTATTTAGAGAAAACCACTATGGAATAAATTTTGCTCCCATTGGCAAGGCAATTGAAAAAGCACGGGTTGAAAAACGTATTACCAGAGAGAGCATAGCTGAAACTGTTGATTATTCTGTCCGCCAAATTCAGGCGATTGAAAGAGAAAACCAGCTTCCCAGTGTCCCTCTACTTTTATATTTGTGTAAAATTTTCCATGTTTCTCTGGATCATTTTATTTTTGACACAGAACCTATATCCAAAAGTTCTATCCGCAGGCAATTAGATTCTGTTCTAGATACTCTGGATGACAGAGATCTGTTGGTTATTAAAGCGACAGCAGAAAGCCTATGTAAAGCAAAAGAAACAGCAGAGGATTGACCTCTGTTTTTCTTTTGCCATTTTAGATCAATAGGCAGGCACTCCATATCCTTCAATCTGCTCATAACCTATCGGGTAACTCCGTCTGGCCACTTTATCCCCGCTGTTTCCTTCTATTGTATAAATGGTTCCGTCTACCACGCTTTCCACAATCCCTACATGGTCGATACTCCCGTCATTTTTCCAGTCAAAGAAAACAAGATCTCCAGAGGCGGGAACATAGCTGCCATCCATGAACTGGCCCCGGCTCTCAAACCATTCCATACCTGCGGAACAAAGAGAAAATCTGGGTATTACACCACTTTCGATATAACCGCACTGATCAGCGCACCAACTTACAAAGCAGGCGCACCATTCCTCCCGTTGTGCAAATCCGTACCAGCTCCAGTAGGTGTCTCCTCCGTTGCCTTCCTGCGTCAACGCCACCTGCACAATCGCCTGACTTCCGGTTCCTGTGGGGATACGTCCAAATACATAGTATCGCAGTACGTGGGATACATACTCCGTATCCCCGTAACCGCTCCACCCGTTCCGCTCTGCCATCATTGTAGAAAACTCCACCGCATTGGCATAGGTATATCCTCCATAATTCTCTTTCGCCCATGAGATATACCCGTTTCCATAGTTATAGCCCTGCAGTGCCAGTTTAATATTATTCATATCCACCGGACTTTCCACGCCTGCCTCCCGCAGACAGGCCGCAAGGTTCTGAATACCAACATCAATGGAATACTCCGGATCTGTGATCCCGTTTGGTGTATTGGGATAACGGGTATTGTATCCACACTCAGACGCCTGCATGGGATCGGTTCCCTGTCCGCCGCTCTCCTGCATCATAACCGCTTTGATCAGTTCTACATATTCCTCAATTCCGTACTGTCTGGCGTACTGCCGGATCAGTGGCTCATATGCCTCCACCTCGGCGCTGACAGGGGTAACGGTACTGGAATTACTTCCTCCCACCATGCTGAACAGCGCTCCAAATAGAACGATAATTACAAGTATCAGCACCACGATCCAACCGCCTGCAAGGATAGCAGAGACAAGAGCCTTTGTAGCCGCAATAACAGCCTTCACTGCGGCTGATATAGCTTTCGCCGCTGCTTGTGCAGCCTGTCTTGCTACAACCGCTGTCCTCTGAGTAGTCAAAATCGCTGCTCTCGCTCCCTGGCCTGCAGCTCTGGCAGTAACCTCTGTAGTCCGGACTGCTGTGTATCCCGTTCTCTGTGCTGTTTTGATCGTCCTGCCTGTGCCTTTCACTGCGGCTTTCCCGGAAGTTTTTATAGAATCATGAGCTGTTTTAATTGTTTTCTCTCCCCGGTCAAGCGTCTTGACCGTCTGCTTTGGAAGTTCCCGGATCTGCGCTCCTTTCTTTACCGCCTCCCTTCCACCGGCGCCCTGCCTTCCGGCTGTCCGCCCGGTCTGCGCTCCTGTCCGGTTTTTTATCTGTTCTTTCGGCTGGTAAGTCTTTTCTGTACCGGACGAAAAAGAAGAGGCGGAAGGATCTCCGTTTTTCTCCCGGAAAACCTCTGCCTCTTTTCCTGCCTTGCCCTTTTCCCGGACAGCATGGATTACTTTCTTTCCCTGTTTTCCTGCCTGCTGAACCGTTCCACGGGCGGCTCTCTCCCCCTTTTCCATGACCTGATCTTCGGCATAGCCTACGGGATTTCCCTGTTCCTTGACCTGTGTCTGTTCTGCGCTGTCTCTTGTCCGGATATAGGCCCCTTTCATATGCTCCGCCGCTGTCACTGTTTTATCCAATACCTTGATATCCTTCTGGACGTGGCGGGTTTTGATCGTTCTTCCCATCGCCTGCCCTCCTTTCGGATATGGGATTTTCAGATCTTCTTAGCCACAACCACAAGCCTTCCATTGGTATTGGAATATTCGCAAGTGGACAGAGTAAGCAGCTTGTCTCCATATGTGGCGGTCACTCCCGTATCATAAAGGGCAAGTTCCCTGCACTGCTCCACATAGTTCGTGAACTCTTTCTCCGTCTCTGCATGAGAAAAGAGATAGAACTTGAATCCGGTATCGTCATATACCGTGGTCTTGAATACTGCGATCACTTCGTATTCGGCGGTTTCCGTCAGCGTATCAAAACGGACGGTTTTATGCTGCTCATAGAAATCCCGATCCTCATAGTTCATCAGTCCGGCGAACATGGAGCCATTATTCATGTGGTGTCCGTAGATGATCACATTGTCGCTGGGTTCCATCGGATCACAATGCTCTGCGATATAAGGAACACCATAGGCGCTGGACTCCTTGTAAAAATTGTGTTTCAGATAATAGTCCGGGTTGTCCGGCGTATACATGACCGGATAGTTGATCTGCGTATCCTCAATCCGGATCCATCCGGCCATATCATTATTCATGGCAAACAGCTCGGCATACCGCTCTAAGGGAGAGACAACTTCCTGCTCCTCTCCTGCCGGTTCTTCCTCCGGCGTATCCTCTGTCTGCTCCACGATCTCTGCCAGTTCTGTAAATTCTTCTTCCGCTTTCTGTGCGCCCGCATAATGGTTGATCACTTGAAACAGCGACACGCCAAAAAGCAGGACGCATACCGTCAGTCCTGCCAGATACCATTTCCCTTTGATCTTCTGATGTTTCATTCTGCAATTCTCCTCCTTATTCTCTTGCCTGCTGTTTAACCGGAACCGGCAACTGTGGAACCATTTTCTTCTCCTCTTTCAATTTTTTCAATTCCCCTTTCACGGATGGTTTCTTTTCCTCCTTCTGCACGAACTGTTCCAGACGTTTCCTCACATTGCCCGTGGTCTGCTCCATGCTGGAAAGCCTGCCGCTGATCGTCAAAAATGACTTGCGGATTTTTGCTGTAATCCCCCTGTCTGTGGCCTGTGGTTCTACTTTCTCCCGTTCTTTCCCTCGGAAAATCCTGCCCACGTTTTTGATATGGCCGCCTGCAGCGTGGAGTTCCCCGCTTAAGACTTCCATTTTATCCGCCTGCCGGTTCATACTCTCCATCGCTCCGTGAAGTCTTTCCTGTATCCGGGCAAGAACGGACGGGATCTTCATAGCTGATACTGCTTTTTGCAGATCGTCCTTTCCTTTCTCTTTAAACGTCTGCAAAGCACTTTTTGCGGACTGGATCAGATTTTTCCGCACCGTATGGAACTGTCCTCCAACTTCCTGCACTTTACCCTGTGCCTGTTCAGCGATCCGCAGGACGGACGCTTTCACGCCTCCGTCCTGGATCTTGGATAACTGTTCCTTCACATCCCGCAATTCCTCAAGCACCTGTCCAAACTGGGATTCCATTCCATCCAGATACTTTACAAGGGATTCCACTTCTTTCTGCTCTTTTTTAAGCCCATTTCCTTCCAATACCCGGAACAGTTCCAGGATCTCCGGCTGTTCCATCAAAGCCGTCTGTCTTGCTGTCTCCATCTGCGCTCCCTCCTATCGTTCTCTCTGTGCGTTCTGCGGTTTCATGGCCGGCAGTTCCCGGCAGTAATCCGGATATTTCAACCGGATCGCCTCAAAAAAGTAAGGCGCATACCCGCAGTCAAAAATCTCATACGGAGTGGACATCTGCTCGTCTCCCTTCTCTGTGTAGCCGTTCCAGAGATTGAAGGCAAGCCTTGTCAGACGGATGGAACCGCCTGTCTGCCACCCTTCATGCAGGGCCGATGGTTTTATATGCCCCTGTTTAAAGTCAAAAATCCGCTCCACGTTTCTTCTGGTGGTATCGGAAATCCCCACGCAATAGAAAAACGCCTGATGATAACTGTCTGTGTTCCCGGTTCTCTTGAGCATGGAATAAAAGAAATTTTCGTGTTCCTTTGATTCAAATCTGATTGTTTTCATATGATCCCTCCATATACAAACAGCCTGTGGGAAATTTCTTTCCTCACAGACTGCTATAATTGATTGTATTATGATTCCGGAAGACCGTCTCCCGGACTGCCCCACGTTTTCTCGAAGTCCTCCGGTTTTGTGGACATCAGCTTGTAGATCTCAGAATTTTTACTCATCTGATTATAGAACGGAACCAGGGCGCTGCCGATCCTCGCAAGGCCATTTCCGGCCCTGGCATTTGTAATATACTTCATCTGTTCCCCGGAAATATGGAGAAGTTCTGCCAACTGCTCCCGGTCAGAAGCAGACTGATTCAGCATGACAATAAATTCCGAGTTGGAGAGCATTGTCCTTGCGGTCAGTGAATCCAGCACATACTCCACGTTCTGCGTCAGACTGGTCGTCCATGCGTTTCTCTTACGGAACCGCCGGTAAGCACTGTCGAAAAAATTTGCGCTGTACTTATGCTGCAACAGCGTGTGGAACTCATCCAGAAAGATATGGGTTCTCACACCGTTCTCCCAGTTCTGGGATACCCGGTTGATCATGTGGTCAGTGATCACAAGCTGCCCCAGATCTTTCATATCTTCCACCATGCCCCGTGTATTAAAGCTGATCAGACGGTTTTCCGTCTCAATGTTGGTGGGATGGGAAAAGTTGTTCAGCGTACCGTCCGTGAACAGTTCCAACATCAGAGCCAGATCTTTTGCCTCCGGCTCATCCTGCTCCTGCAGTACCCGGCGCAGCGTGAAAAAGGTCGGGATTTCGTACTGGCGTTTTTTGGAATACACACGCTCCACGCAGCGGTCAAGGATACTCTTTTCCTTCGGCCCGATAATATAGCGGTCATCCGTGATCCGCTCATACAGGGAGAGGACGAACTGGGATTTGTCCACAATCGGGTTTTTATCGCCATAGCCTTTTACCATATCCATAGCATTTAAGTGAATATCACTTCCGGCACAGATCGGCAGGCTCACGCCGCCCAGCGCCTGCACCAGAGGTTCATATTCCCCTTCCGGATCGTAGATCAGCACCTGATCTTTTGACGTTGTGAGAATAATTAACAACACAAATAATTTGGTCAACATGGATTTGCCACTTCCGGGTACGCCTAAGATAAAAGCGGACGGATTGAGCAGCAGACCACGGTTTACTAAGATCAGATTGTGGGAAATCGCATTGATCCCGCAGTAGATCCCGCCTTTGTCCATGACTTCCTGTGTCCGGAAGGGGATCAGACTGCCAAGGCTTTCTGTGGTCAGCGTCCTCATACTGTCAATCTTTCTCACTCCAATCGGGAGCGCAGTATTCATCCCGTCCATCTGCTGAAATTTCAGCACCGCCATCTGGCACATCTTATTTCTGGCCACGGACAGGATCGTGCTGGTATCTGCGTCCAACTGTTTCTTATCTCCGGCCATGTGCATTAAAGTCACGACAGCCACCATCATCCGCTGATCCCTGGTGGTCAGATCCCGCAAAAACTCCCGGCTTTCCTCCTTCTGCAATTCCATATCATAAGGAACTGTAGCGGAAAAGTTCTGGTTGGCGTTCTGCCTCCTCTGCCAGTTCGTGATATTCGTCTCCACACCCAGCAGACGGTTCTGGGCCTCATTGACCGCCTCGTCCGTGGGGATCGGGATAATGTCAATGCTGATCATCATGTTCTGGTTGATGTCGGCAAACTCCGATACCATTGTGTCTGAGATATAAGAGGCATAGTCTTTCAGATACAGAACCCGGCCATACCGCTCCCCTACTTTGAAATAGTCTTTCTCAAACTCCATCGTGTCCGGGCAGATATGGTCTTTAAAGCTGTGTCCCAGTTTTGCTGATGTTTTCATATCAAAAGAGAAATGACTTTCCTCTCCGGTCCGGTAGAAACTGTGCAGCACATGAAGCTTTTCCTGTGCGTCCAGTTCCTCACACTTGGAACCCAGGTTGCTGAAATGAGAAATCAGCCCGTTTCCGGTACGCAGAAAATAGTTCCTTGCATCCTCCACGTTCTTCCGATACACGGAGATCGTCACATACAATTCCCGGATCATGCCATTAGCTCCCACGGTTTTTTCCATGAGCATGTCGTTGACTTCCTTCCGGTACTTGTCCAGTCCGTCCTCCTGCATGGGGATAAAGACCGCCTCCTTCAGTTCCTCTTTGTTCAGTCTGCGGATAATAATCGTCAGCTTGGTCGTGGCTCCGCAGTCAAAAAAGTTCAGAATACTTGTGTAATCCAGAAACATAGCTTTTTTATCTTCCTCGGACGCCACCTCAAAGTTGATGTCTGTAAACCGATACGTCTTCGCATACTTGTTTTTCCCTACCAGAAAGATCCCGTCTTTCCAGATGGTCTGGATCGGGATTGCCTGCTGTACGCTCTTCGGGATTTTAATCTTCTCCTTGTCCTGCCGCATGACGGTTTTTAGTGTTCTTAACATGCTTTCCCATCGCCTCCTTTTCCTGCTTTCTGATTTCATCCTTTGCCAGTTCGTAATACAGGTTTTCCGGATGGAATACCAGATATTTCGGCATGAGGATCTCGCTCTTGATCCATACCCACAAAAATTTCTCTGCGGTCATCCCGTGGTATTTGATAAAACCGATAGCCGCAAAGGGCGCCGCTCCCAACATGCACACCCAACTGACTGTTTCCATTCCCATATGCGGGCGGAGCAAAAAATAAAGGCCCACAGCAACGCCGCAGGCCAGAACCGCACAGATAAACTGGCGGAGTGACAGGCCAAAATACATGGCCTCCGTATATTCCCGGATTTCCCGGTTGATCTTAATCTCCAAATGATGACCTCCTTTGTCTGAAAATTTCCTAATCGCACATTTGTCTCCCCCCTGCTCTTCCTGTTATACTCAAAGAAAAAACTGCAAAGGGGGCTTCGATATGCCATATACTGTTTTTATCTCTCTCGGTATCTCTGCTGTCCTGCTCTTTTTATCTCTGATCTTCCGTCTGGCGGGAAAATTAAGGCTGACTCTGCCACTGCTTTATTTCCTTCTGACCGCTACGGTTCTGAATCCGTGGGCCGCCGCCCATGAAACGCTTGCTTTTGCAATCCTTTATGGACTGCTCTCCTTCTCCGTTTTAAGCTGGCTGTTTTCCTTAAGAAACACCATCCGTGACCGGAGATATTATAAGGCGCTGGAAGAAGATATGAGCTGGCAGGTCAAGCGGGCCAGAAACAAGGGAATTGCAATGGACACCGTGTACTTTGACAGTACCGGGAACATGCGGTACAAAGATACCAATGAAATTGTAGACTAAAGGCACGGGGCTCCGTGTCTTTTTCTTATCCTCCAGCCACAGCCGGATTTCATCTCTCCGGTTCTTTCGACACCCGTTCCGGATGATAGAGAGTCATTACATCCATCATACCAGAAAGCCCTGTCTCTGTTTCGATCTTTTCTTTCGTTATACGGTTCTGCCTGCAATATTTCAGATATTTCTGCATACCTTTCTCTGTCTCGATTTCATCCTGCCATGCTTCAATGGTACTCCACACATCAAAATGACAATCCATACTCATGCCAACGATTTCATAGCCGGATTCCAACAGTTTAAACAGATCCCGTTCGTAATTAAAGCCCCAAAGCTCACAGGGCTCATCTCGTGTATAGGGATAAAACTGATAACAAATACATTGCATACCCGCAACCGCAATAATCTGATCCGGATTCGGGTACTTTCCTTTTGCAAGTACATACATCAGATCATAATTATCTGTCTCTCCCCACTCCCTGTTTTCCTGGTAGAACTCTTCCCGTTTCAAAGCACGGTTAGCTGCCCGCCATATTTTTTCTCTGTTGACTGTCATCGGCTCTCCTCCTTTCTTACAGCCCCATCATCTCCCGTACCACACGGTCTGCCATCTTCACAGCGCCTACCAGAACCAGCATGTTAAAGATCAGTTCCGCTATATAGCTCCACACCATTGTGACTGCCACTGCCTCTGGATCAACCACTGGCGGGGATGACGCAAACACGGAGAAGATAATGCAGGCCAGTACAATGATGGCTCCCTCCAGACACACTGCAGCATAGGATTTTAAAAAGCTCTTTCCCACGTTCTGTGTCGGCTCCCCGGCAAAGGTGGACAGGGGAACCGGCGCTATTGCGGTATAGAGATACAGCCGGAAAAACCGCCCGTAGACGCTCATGATCATGATAAAACTCAAGACCGTAACAAACAGGCCGCCGATCAGTGTGACCGCCCACAAAGGGATACTCTCAAAAAATCCGCAGTCCTCCACTGCGGTAATGATCTCCTGTGGCAGTACCGTCTCCTGTGCGCTCCCAAATCCGGCAGCGTCCATGATGGTACTGACTATCCCCTGCACGATCTCGAACAGCGCCATCATCAGTTCCAGTCCGTAAGTGACCACGCCTTTCGCCAGCGCAAAGCGGATAAACAGTTTCAGTGCATGTTCCGGCTTTTTCACTTCCGTAAAACTTCCGCAGGTCTTTACCACGCCTACTACGAAAAACAAAACCAGAAGGGCGTACCCGATTGCCTGCAGCGCACCGTGGATACTGACGATCACGTTCCAGATGTCTCCCCCTTTGAAATTTTCCGGAGACTGGGTAATGATCTGCCAGATTTCCGCCAGTTTGCTGTTCCATGTGTCCAGGGCGTTCTGAAGGTTCTGAACCACCCAGTTATCACTCAAAACACATTCCTCCTTTCCGGCAGAAACAGGACAGACCGTTTCCGGCCTGCCCCTCTGCCCGGTTTCTGATTATCTGCTGTCCCGTTCCGGCGGTTTATTTCGGATTACACCGTAAACATCATCCACATAATATCTTCCCACAATAGGGTTGAATATCGCATGGCATTTCACACCGTTGTACTCCGCCAGATAATCATTCTCCCCCAGACGTTCCAGAATGGCTGCCTCCGCAAGCACGTTTTTCCCGTCTGTTTTCAATGAATGGATATAGCATTCACACGTTTTCATTTTCATTACCCCGTAATCAGTGTTAAGATTTCCCTTGCAAACGTGATGATCACACCTCCAGCCAGTGTCAGAAATCCATTCGCCCTCTGTGACGGATCATGGGATTTTAAGGACAGGCCGATCTGCACGATACCAAATCCCAGCAGGATCATTCCAATGGCACGGATCAGCCCAAAGATAAATTCGGAAAGATTATTAATCACGGTCAAAGGATCATTCGATGCAAATACAGTTGTAGCTCCCGCTGTCATCATCAATACCAGCGCCGCATAGATGACCATGAACCGTTTTCCTCTCCGGCTCATGGGAAGTTTCCGGGTTTCTTTTTTCTCATCTCTCTGTTTCATTGTCTGAGTCCTCCTCGTTCTTACTGAATATTTCCTCTAAATCCTCATCGGATAAGAGTTCATAGCCTTCTATGTCCGGCGGTGCCTCTGCGATCTCGCCCTCCAGACTGTCTCCCAGCGTAATGCTCGCCACCGCCTGCGTCACTTCTCCGTGCAGGTAGGGTTTTCCTTTCCCGTCCGTGGTCAGAGCAATGTTCGGGTGTTTTAAAATATCAAATTTCTCGTCCATGACCGGGCGTTCTCCCCGGATAAAAAGAAGTGCGTAGCGGTTGTCCAGCATACGCACTTCATCCGGTGTCATCAGCTCCCGGCCCGTGATCTGATAGTTGGTGGAATAGTTCCCGGAGTGTCCGGTAGACTTTCCATAGGTGTTCGTATCTATGGTGGCTTTCCCAAGCAGTTCACTGACGTACTTGTGGGTTCCCTGCTCATTGCCGCCTAAATATAGAAATTCGTCAGCATTTCCCATAATGCTTTCCCACTGCTTTTCAAACAATGCCTTTAACTGGGCCAGATTTTGCAGGATAATGGACACGCTGACCTCTCTGGATCGCATGACAGAAAGGATCTTGTCGAAGTCATCGGGCAGGCTGAATAGCGATAGGTAAGCCTCTGGTGTTTCCACCTCGGGCTTTTCCCCCGCTCCACACCGTGCGTGATAGTTTCCCATCACACGGCGTTCCACCGACTAAGATTACTTTTTAGTGCCTATATAGTCCTCGAATTGTATTTCTTCCAACTCTCTATGTTTTCGGAGTTTATTGATTTTTTCTTTCATCTCCTCGGTCAAATGCAGGTCTGCAAGCAGCTTTCCGATTTTTACAGGATTCGTCGCTCTGACCACTTCCGACACATCTTTTGATAAAATTATCAGATTTCTATATGTGTCGTTCCGCTCTCCCTTGCATGGCTTGATGTGTACACACACCATGGCTGAAACAGACAGAGCCGTATGTGTTACCGCACATTTTCCTTTCTGAGCTATATATCTTGAAAGAGCGTTGTCCGCCATCTCCAGTGTAGGATAGAGATGTGCATTTTCCATCATATATTTCATGACATCGAAACTGATACAGTTTTCGATATCTGAATACTTCCTCACATATTTATTGACTTCACGCCTCTTATATTTAGGATATTCATATGAAACGTAGCCGACAGGAATAATCATTCTTCCTTTTATCCATCGGAACTGCTTCGATTTTCCATACTTTTCCATGATAAACTTGCTGTTTATCTCGCCTTGTCGCTCAATAGGAAAGCACCGGTTATTATGATTCATCCCGTTACTTTTCCCGGTGACTTTAAAGGCGATTTCTGCAAAGTCTGCCGAAACCATAGTTGCCATACAGTAGTAATTGTGCATTCCCATGACCATTGCATTATAAAGACTTATATTTCGGTCTATTTCGCTTTGTTTGCTCGGATTTTTAATGTCTTTCCAAACATCACTTAGCTTTTTAATAACCTTTGCTTTACTCTTATCTGCCATGTGTGAACGTATTATCCACTTACTGCCTTTTGGTACAACCTTAAATTTGATACCAAGAAAAGTAGTATAATTCTTCCGCAGATTTGTAATGCCCGATTTTTCTTCACTGGTCTGTAAATGCAGATTCTCTGCCAACCAGAGTTTTGTGGCACACATTACCTTTTTCGCCGTTGCATAATCCCGACAGAATAGCTTAAAATCATCTGCATACCTTACGATATACATTTCTTTCAAATCGGTTTTTGCTCTCAGCTTATTCCATTTCTGCGTTCTGTCTACTGTGAGGACGTTTCCCTCTTTATCAGTCTTGTTAAACTCTAAACCTGTTTTACCCTCTTTGATTTTGAACATTTCCCACTGACTGGCAATCCACCAGTCCAGTTCATTCAATACTACATTTGCAAGAAGTGGGGATAGTATCCCCCCTGTGGTGTACCTGTCTCTGGAGAGATTATAATGTCATTGAACAGGATTTCTGCTTTCAGCATCTGCTTGATTATCATAATCAGCTTTCTGTCCTGTATGCCGATTCCCCACAACTGCCGAATCAACTTACTGTGGTTGATATTGTCAAAGAAGCCAACAATGTCTACATCTACTACAAAATGCAGGTTCTGCAACTGTGCCATTTTATAGCACTGTGCGATTGCATTCTGCGTTGACCGATATGGTCTGAAACCATTGTTCCGCTCATGAAATTTTGCTTCACAAATCGGCTCCAGTATCTGTAAGATACACTGTTGTATCAGGCGATCCCAAATACTCGGAATCCCTAATGGGCGGGTTTTTCCGTTGTCTTTCGGGATGTCAACTCGTCTAACCTTTTTTGGCTGATAATAGTTCAACTTGTTTCTGACGGTTCTAATGACCGATTCGATAGGTAGCGACTGTATTGCTACAATCGTTTTCCCATCTGTACCGGGAGTTTTGCTCCCACTGTTTTTGCAGATATTTCGATATGCGAGTATGATATTCTGCTCCGACACAATCAATGGCATAAGCCTGTCAAATGTCTTTCCATTCTGGCTGTCCTCAAATAATCGGTAGCCTGTTTCTTTAGCGTCATACCTCTCTGCATTCCGCTCTGCTTTGTTTACAATTCGTTTCGCCATAGTAACCAACTCCTTATTGGAGAATGATTTTTTCTTAGTCGCACCACGACAGCTATGAAAATCTCCTTATTGGTGATTACTATATAGGCATGAAAGAAAATCTTAGTATCGGCTTGAGGCTATCCCTCCACCGCTTATTATCACGGCTTCACAGGTACTGTGCCTCTACTCTCACAGCCACTAATGCACTTATTGTAGAAAGGTTCTTTCAACTCCTTTCCTTTTCGATACAACTACGGTACTTTGCCGCTGATACAGTCAGCTCCCGTATTGGCTGCTTTCCACGTTCCGCATAACTTAGGATTGTTGCCACTTAGGTTGTTCCTTTAGCCCTGCAAGCATTATCTTCAAGAGAACTTCTCAAGATACCTGTGTCCTATAAACACAGAGGGCATTTCATACTAACAACTTTTACTTTGCCCCGCTTGCGTACCATTGGTACACTTGCATTTCTACAAGCCATTCGTTTAGAGCCGTACATTCGGAATCTTTGTCAGACCGCCTTTTTGGTCATTCTAACCATATGGCAACCCCACCCGCACTGTCACACACAACCCGTACCTCTACGAATCTTTCCTCGCCTTTCAGCGTTAGGGTGTGCTTCGCACGACTTCCCCGAGCTTATAACCCCAACCGTCTGTATCCGGCTGACGCTATTCGGAGTATTAGTGAATCCCCTTCAGGGCGTTACCCCATCATTTGAGATTTCAGTTACGCAGTTCTCTAAAACCACATCATTTATTCAATTATTTGTGACTTTAGGCTACGCTTTTGTCGGTTATTCCCACCGTTTTAAGCGTAGAACGTGTCACACCGTTTGCGAACTCGTCCATCAGGAAATGAACGTGGACGGGCAGCCTGCCGCCATACTTGTGGTCTGCCAGATAGAAAAGCTGTTGGAATAACTGGGTATACAAAATCGACACCAGAAAGTTATAGCTGGTGTCATTGTCCGGGATCAGCGCAAAGAGCGCCACTTTCTTCTCTCCCAGGGATGGAAGATCCAAGTCGTCCGTGGCGGTCAGTGCCGCAAGGCTTGACAGGTTGAATTTCTCCAGTCTGGCCGCCAGTGTGATCTGGATGGATTTCAGCGTTTTCGCACTTCCGGAGTGGTAATCCTTGTAATACTTCACTGCGATATGCTCCGGCTCCCGCATTTCCAGACGCTCGAACAGCTCGTCCAGAGGGGATTGGTATTCGTCATTGTCCTCCCGCACTTCCCCGGCCCGCAGAAGTTCCATGACCATCGGGAAGTTCTGCTCCTCCTCCGGTGCCTCGTATTTCAGATAGAAGATCAGCGCCAGAAGAAGCATGGAAGCCGCTGTATCCCAGAAAGGATCGTTGCTCTGGCTCCCCTTTGGCGTGGTCGCTTTAAACAGGTTCGTCACAAGCCGCTGTACGTCATTATCATCCTTCAGATAGACAAAAGGATTGTAACAGTAGCTTTTCTCCATGTTGATCAGATCCAGCACACGCACGTCATATCCTTTTGCCTCCAGTAAATACCCGGTATCCCGGAGATTTTCCCCTTTGGGATCAAGCACCACAAAAGAAGTGTTCGCCTGCATAAGATTCGGTTTCGCATAAAACCTCGTCTTGCCCGCCCCGCTTCCTCCAATGATGATCGTCAGCAGATTCCGGCGGTGTTTCCGGCTGTCATAACTGATCCGCACATTCTGCGTCATCAGTTTATTCGCCAGGAAATTTTTCTCACTGTATTTCCGATTGATCTCCTGCGGATTTCCCCACACAGCGGAACCGTGTTCCTCTCCCCTCCGGTACTTTCTCCGGGTGGACAGATAAATCCCGATCCCCAGTCCATAGGCAAGCAGAAAAAGAAGGACAGTTTTTACACTGTCCTTGCAGATTTCAATGGAAAACGGATGGTTCATGGCCTCCGGCAGACCTGTTAAGATTTCCATAAGGCCGCCGGACAAGTAAGGCGCTGTCAACAGGGCAAACCAAACCACTGGTACGATACCAAAGGCAGCGAAGATCCATGTGCTTTGCCTGTTACCGCTCTTCATGACGTCTGTGCCCCCTTCGTGGTTTCTCCGGCGGCACCTCCAGCTTTGCGATCACTTTTAGGAGAACGTCATCCACTGCGTCCGTGGGCCGTTCCTCCTTTAACATCTGGTTCCGTTTGTCTTTCAGCGAATGGAAGATCACACCGCATTCATATTTATCCAGTTCCAGAGTAACTCTGTCCTCACTCAACGTTCACACCTCCTATCGCTCCTGCACGCTCTCCCGGCGCTGCCAGTTTCCCCGTGGCTGTCCGGATTCCCGGTCCGGCCCATACATCCGGTCCTGGCCTCCTTCCCGTTCCGGCCTGTTTTCCTGGCGTTTTCCTTCTTCCCGGTTCTGGCCTGTCTGTTCCTGCTGTCTCTGATTCATGCGGTTCTGCTCAAACACTTTTGCCATACGGGAAGAAATGGTATTGGCAGCTTCACGGGCCTTTGACAGTTCGGCCCGCACTTCCTGCGGCTCCATTCCCTCCAGAAATGCCGGAGCATAACTGAAATCATATGCCTGCGTGTCGATCCCATACTTTTTGCAGAGCATATAGGACGCACAATAGGCATGGAAAGCGTCCTCGTTCCGATCATACTCCGGATCTCCGTCCGCAAACCCGGCAAGTGCCAGTTCCGGCGTCAGACACTGGAAGATCTCCTGTGCGTTCATGCCTTTCCGCACATAGATACAGTTTTCCTCCGGTTCAAAGATTGCCCCTTTATCCTCCGACATTTGATCCGGCTCCGCTGTCACAATACTGGCCGGAGGATTGTTAATCAGCGCCCGGATCAAAAGCCTCTCATCCATTGCTGTCTGCGGCTGCGGACGCTCACTCATGGTAGTCTGGGAAATATCATACAGTTTTTTTGCATTGTAATAGGTGCCGATACTCCCGTCCTCCCGCTCATATTCCTTTCCCGGTTCCATGATCAGAACCGGATTCTGCCGCTCTGCACGTTTCACGAATACTCCCTGTTCTCTCCAGTAACCATAATCTCCAAGGCGTTCTGCGTCCGGCCTCTGGGCTAATATGAGCAGGGCATTGTTAGCGGTATAACGGTCAAACCGTGCCTGTACATCCAGATACTGCTGAAATTTCCCGCTGTCAGCAGCCACTTCATTTGTGATCAGTTCGGACAGCTCATAGCAGCGGCTCCGGTTATTCTTGCTTTCTGCAATAAAAGCAGCCTTTTTATCGTCCTGTGGCACTGCCGATACATTCAACATGGAATCAAAGTTGTTCTCCATACTCTCTACCTCTCTTTCGATTTTCTCTGTTTTTTCCGGTTCTGCGGCTGTGTATGCTGCGTCTGCCTTGTCCGGCTGGGCTTCTCTTTTGAAACCGTTTCCTGTGCCTTACCTTCCGCCTCTTTCTTCCTCGCTGCCTTTATCTCATTAAGTTCTTTCCGTACAGACGGCTTTTTCGGTACGGATGGGGTATACAGCTTAGAAGTACCCTCGGCGGTTTTGTCTGGCCTCACGGAGATAGGCTCGGACAGACGGGATTTCTCTGTCTTTGCCAAAGAGGGGTTTTGCTGTTTTCCCTCGTTTTTTACTGGCTCCCCAAACAATTCGTCCATGATCCGATCCTCTTGTGATTTTTCCGGATGTTCCTGCCGTGGAACTTCTGGAGATTTCCCAGATACCACCTTCTGCTCCTGCAGGTGTTCCTCTTTCTGATTTGTCTTTCCGGTATCCGGTCGTGTTTTTCCGGAGGACGTCTCCCGGCTCTTCCCCTTGGATTTATCCGCTCTGCTCTTTTCAATCTCATCCTTAATTTCTGCTGCTTCCGAAACAGAAGCAAACTTGAACCGCTCCACGATCCGGTTAATCCGGGGAGCATCCTCCTCTTTGACCACCACATCGACCATCCCATCCTTACTCCCTCTCGGATTCCGCACCGCACAGTATAGGATCCCATATCGTTTTGCTCTTGCGACAAACTGTTTCAAATCGTTTTCTTTCACAGGATACACAGTCAGCGGTTTGCCGGAGCGGACAAGGGTTTCCAGCCTTGCCCGCCCTTTGGTCTTTTTCTGTTCTTTCATTATCGCATACAGAAGCACTGCAAGCTGTTTCGCTCCGACTCCTGTGAGCTTTAGGGCAGCCTCACCTACTTCCAGTGACATCCTTACTACCTGGTCAGCGGCTTCGCCTGATGTGTTCATGGCTTACTTCCTCCTTTCCCTGTTTCTTTTCCTGCCGCACAATCTGTATTTTCTGCCGGATCAAACCGGAACGTGCGGCAATCCCGTCACAAAGCACCACCTCCTCTCGGAGTTCCCCGATTCGGGCAGTCAGTCTGGAAATTTCTGCTTTTACTTCCGCCAGACGTTCCTCCTCCCGGATACTGCGGCACTGATATCGTAGCCTCTGACGTTCCTTAGATAACTGCGTCATCTGTTCCTGCAGAGATCCTTTATAAGAAAATAGCTGCTCGTCCGTGTCAATGTGACATCGGCAAAGCAGCCTTGTCTCTCTGGAGATCTGTTCCAGTTTCGCCAGATCTTCCCGCAGGAGAAAATGAAGTTGTTTCGGGGACACGGAAGGGCGCTTTTTCGGCAGGATTCCTAAAAGGAAGCAGTAGTGCAGGTACAGTCCCCGCAGTCCTCCGATTTTTCTTTTCGGCAGGTTTCCCCTCACATGCACCACATACCGCTTTTTCTCCGGCAGTCGTTCTTCCTGCGGGATAGCAGACGGTTTTTCCTCCAGTATTCTTCTCCGGATCGACTCCAGAGAATAGTCCTCTCCAAAATTCCGCTCCAGTTTCAATCCCCGATCCCGTTCTTCCGGACGGATAGTGATGTCTTTCCCAAACTTGATGGAATAGCCTTTCGCCTTTAGGATATAGAAAAACTGTTTTTCCGTCCTCGCCTGTAAAATCGCCTCATCCACGTCCTCCCGGACAATACTGTGATAAGTGGGCCTCCCTTCCTGCTCTGCCCGCCACTCGCCATAATGCCTGGACTTTCCCGGTTTCGGATGTTCGATCACGGACAGGCCATACTCCCGGCAAAGACGGTCAGAGGCAGCTCGCATATCTCGGTAGTCTTGATTGGTTCTGTGATACCGTTTCCCGTCTGCATAAGATACAGAATTGACCACAAAATGGTTGTGAAGATGATGGGCCTTGTCCAGATGAGTGGCAACCAACACCTGGAAACGCTCGCCCCACAGCTCTTGTGCCAGGCGGACACCGATCTCATGGGCCAATGCCGGGGTACACTCTCCCGGAGCAAAGGACTGATACCCATGAAATGCCATAATCCCTTCATCCTTTCCATACCGCTTTTTAACCGCCATCATTTCATTACGTGCGGTGGCGGGCGTACAGTTGATACCGGAAACATACTGCTGCATAACCGGTTCCGTCTCACTGGTAATCTCCTCCTCTCCCTTCTTCCCTTTCCGTCTGGTCTTTTCCTCGTTGACTGCATAGGCGATCACATCAGAAAGGCTCTGCATTTTCTCCTCACTCTGTACCGCCTCTTCTTTTTTATATCCCGGAAGTTTTGCGATCTCCGGAGCGGTGGTCTTTTCCGGGTTCTCTACATAGATCACGACTTTCCCCAGCCAACCTTTCACACTCCAGATGGATGTGGTAGCCACCTTACACTCCCCTCCGGTTTTCATTTTTCATCGGTTCCGGCAGGATCACTGCCTCCGTAATCTTCTTTATGGTATCCTCAAACATCCGCATATCCCGGTCATATCGCTGCACATCCAGCACATTTAGAGTGTGGGCTTTCTGTGCAATCTGATTTAAGTTATTCCCGATCCGGTGGAGTTCCCTCATCATGGAATAATAGTCCGGTGGCGGAGCGTCTCTCGGAACCACACCGCTGATCAGATGGCGGAGATACGCCTCACGACTCAGTCCGCTCTTCTTCACTTTCTTATCCAGCGCCTCCGCCTCTTTCCGGTTTAGTCGGAACAGGATCGCCACATTTCGTTTTCTCATCGCTCCATCTCCTTTGCTTTTTCCATGGATTCCGGTATCTGACGCAACTGTCGTTTCTCTTTGTCAAACTCATATACCCGGTCTGACAAGATTTCATCACGGGCTACTTCTTTCTGATTCACGTCACGCACCATCTCTCCCATTTCTTTCGGTGTTATACCGAGATCTTTAGGAATGATAATCATCTCATGCAGAGACGAGGGAAGGAGATAACAGCCCTGTGGGAATACGGACTCCAACTGCTCCTGCAGATTTGGATACGCAAGAACAGAGGCTCCATTTAATCTCATCGGGTTACTCAGAACGTACATGCCCTCTCTAGGGAACTCCTCCCCTTCTTTTAACTGAAACAGATTTTGGGCCTCAAAGGGAAGTCCACTCATTTCCATCATCAGATCATCCATGCTCATCAGTACAGCCGGACTTCCCTTGACTGAATTTTCCACCGCCTTCTGGTAAACTTCCTCCGGGCGTACTCCCCACTGACTCAGCATTTCATGGGTTACTTTGACACTCCCAACTCCCTCCCCGGCGGGCGAAGGAAATTCAATCCTACAGATCACAGACAGGTCTTCCATTTGCTTATGCGGGACTTTGGATAACATCCGCTGATTCGCTTTTGTATTGATGACCTGCACGGTTAAATAATCTTTCACGGAATCATAATCCGTAAAATCCAGACTTTCCGGCAGTTCCCGCACAGACAGCGACTGTCTGCACACATCGGCAATACGGTTCATGATCCGATCCATCGGCTCTCCCTTTCGGACCTGGTCATAAAAAGGTTCCATATAGACAACCGGAGCGATCTGCTGTCCCGGCATACTGAGAACAATTCCTGTCAGCACTACGCCATTATTCTTCTGCTGTTCAGAAACTTCACACTGCATGTCCTGATATTCTTCCGGCAGATAATCTTTAATCTGCTGTGTCACACCTTCCGCGAACACTTTTACCGCAACTGTGCTGTTCATTCCGTCTGCCCTCCTTTTCTCTTAATGCCTGCTGATATTTTTTCAGTCTGTTTTCCGCAGTCTCTTTTCCTGTTCTGATCATTTCCATGCGTATCATTCGTCCACCTCCCGGTCATGTCTGTAAAGGCGATTGATCTGCATAAGACACATCATAGCCACACCGATCATACCGCCTACGATTGTTCCAACGATAAACTGAATCATCTTCATTCTTACCTCCGTTTCTTGTAAAAGGGTTTCAGGGATTTTCCCTGACAAGCTGCCGGATGGTTGCCAGAGAAGCGCTGGCAATCCAAAGGCGTTGCTTGCTGGTATTGTGTATCACACTCTGCCTGCGCTCCGTTCCCGCCTCCGGCGGTTCATTACCTGCCGACAAGAACATCTGTCATGGCTGTTTCTCCCCTTCCGGATGAGTACATCCGCCACATTCCGGGCAACGCCAGTGGCAATTTTCACACTCCTCATCTCCGCAGACGCCATAGTCAATCAGACTGCAAAGGCCGCATTTCTCGCAGCCATACTCGCAGGTATGACATCTCTCCTTCCGGTCATTTACAATACATTCTCCACTTTCCGGGCAAAGATAGGAGCAATGATCACAGTCTCCCGGACAATCCCGCTCCTCTTTTTCTTCAACTACAATGCCGACTACTTCGCCTCTCTCCACATTCAAAGCCTCTCCGGATGTAATCAGATCTCGCAGAATCCGGTCAATTTCCTTCTGGTTGGACGCACCTATTGCAATCTTTTTTCTGTGAATGATCCGCAGATCATAGTGAATTATTTTCATAAAATCCTCTCTTTCTATCGTTCCAGACTTCTTTCTCTGTGCCGTTTTTCCCGCTTTGTCTGCCGGATTCCCAGCCGGATACAGAGGTTGTCATTACAGTCTTTTCCCTGCCTTGGCGGCTCATCTTTTGTCTGATATTTCTCTGGAAGAACCGTCCGGATGGCCTGTGTCGCAAGTCTTCCCGTCCGGTCATTGTCCAGATGAAAGACCACCCTATCCACCTCCGGATGTTCGTTTAAAAAGCGTGTCAGTGCCGCCGGCACCTTACTTTTCTCGATTTCCTTGGCTGGCTGATACACACCTGCAAGAGATAACAAGTGTTCCTCTCTCCAGTTATTCCCGTCCAGTTTTTGCTCCGTGGCGTAAGATAGCAGGTCAATCGCTGACTCAAACAGATGGACTTCGCAGCATTTTTCTTCTGCTGGGATACAGAAAGAATAGTTTTTGTCACTCCCGGGCGCCTCTCCGACAAAGTCTGTATCAATCCCGCGCAGAGCCGCATAACGAGGTATTCCGCACTGATCCTTCCCCACAAAAACCACGTTGTGATAATTCGCACTCTCATAAACTTGTCCGGTTTTCAGACAAAACTGAATAATCTCCATGTCAATCCCACGGTTCTGCAGGTAAGAAACTTCGTATATCTGATAGCGGTATGGTTTTGGAAGGATCAGCTTTTTCTCTATTTTCTTTTCGGCTGGTATGGAAACAGGCGGCTGGATCGCCGCCTGTTCCGCTATGGTCTGTACCGCCTGCACGAAGTCATATCCTCTCACTTTGATCAGATAATCCAGTGCGCTCCTGCCCCCAATCCCTCGGCTCCACCACATCCATTTCCCATTGGAAATCTTCAAACTGTCGTGAGTTCTGGTGGTATAAGTGTTCCCTGAGAAATGCACCAGCTCATAAGGTTCATAGGTTTTCAGATAGGTCAGCAGGTCAATCTGCTTCACTCTCTGCACCACTTCCGGCGCAACATAAGGCATAAATATCATCTCCTTTCCTGCCCGTGATTGGATATTTCATAGCTGATTTCGTATATCCGGGCACAAAAATAGCCGGATGATCTTCTTTTTTTGAAAACCATCCGGCTATGTAATTATATATCACAATATGAGTTTGGTTATTTCAGCAAATTAGGATTTATCGTTTCTTCACAAGCCAATTATCATTTTGCGTTTTTCTTTCGGCATAGTAACCACATGGCATATCTTTAAGAACACCAACAGAATTGTCTAAATCGAACGCTTCTTTTAGAGATACTAGCCTCGCTTCATCCGTATCATGTGTTGAACCACACAAAAATTGCCACATTCCATCATCTTCATCATGAGATACATATAAAATAGGTTTGCCATCATCTATAATATGGCAACAGACTATTGTGGCTGTATTAGGTGCATCATAAAAAGGGAAATCCATGTGCAACGCTCCTTCCAAATTCCAATTTATCTTTATCCCAACTTTACCACGCTTCTTTCTATCTGTAAACTCACTCTACTTTTAATCCTAAGATTTTTATATTAGACAGATCAACAGATTAATCAATTTCACTCTGCATCACTTCCGTCGCAACATAAGACATAAATATCATATTCTTTCCTGCCCGTGATTAGATATTTCATAGCTGATTTTGTATATCCGGGCACAAAAATAGCCGGATGATCTTCTTTTCTTGAAAACCATCCGGCTATGTAATTCCTTTCTTGATAATCAAATTATAACGTAGAAGATATATTATGTTCTCTTTCCCACCTATCGCACTCTATTTCTAATTTTTTAAAATCACAGCATGTCTTATTAAAAAAATAATAATTTCTTGATTCTTTATCGTATCTCTCCCGATAAACTGCAATAGACTTAGTATTGATTTCAACCCATTTCTTTCTTATCTGTCGCTCTTCATTTGCCAGATATGTATCAATTTTTGGATCGATCTGTATGGGTTTTATCTGGCTGTCTGGTACTGGAAACATGTTATTGTGCAATAAATTCGCTATCTCCTCGCCCGCCACCTTAAGAAAGGTAGTAATGACAGCGCTTCTTTTCTTCTTTCCTCTTGCAATTCTTTCTTTTGTTGTTTGCGATGTTAATGGAACTACAAACATTCTACCATTAATTTGTACTGCTAAACCCACAAATTTTCTGTTGTTATATTTGACGCTGACACGCCAGTCTGCATCGTGCATATATTTTATATAATCCCGTTGAATCTCACATAAAATAGGTGTGGTTTTTCTTATATCCTCTTCTAATAATCTCATTTGTCTCCTTTGAAAATAGCCGCTTTTCAGCGGCTATCTTTTTCCCACTAAGTAGGGAAACACTCATTTTGAATCGTCCACTAAGCAGGACCACGCTCATTTTGAATCGTCCACTAAGCAGGACCACGCTCATTTTGAATCGTCCACTAAGCAGGACCACGCTCATTACTTCTTTATCGTCTCCCATTTCATAATCTCAAAGATTACTCAGGCAGGGAATCGCCTTTCTTTAATTATAATTATACACGCTTTCATATTGATGTCAAGATACCCTCGCTGCTCTTACTCATGTCTGCGTGTATATAATAGTATATGCGATAATTTAAAAATTACAAGACTTTTTTTAGATTGCCCCAATCTTTTTCAGATACGCATATCCGTCCGTATGCCCCCGGAAATAAATCTGACAGCGTTCTATCGTCTCTTTCTCAAACATCCTGCTCATGTATTGCCTCACAATCTCATGTTCCTTGGCTGTAAGGCTGATAGCTCCGCTCCCTTCTGTCACTTCCAGAATAAACGGATACCTGCTTTCCATCTCTCCCAGTTCCTGGCACATATCGGCATACTCTTCATCCTGTTTTTTCAAATCCACCATGATCTCGCTGTCGATCTCCATAAAACTGTCTTTAATCCGCTCCACCAAATCATAAAAGTCTGTCTTCTCCAAACTGTTCATCCTTTCTGCTCTGCTAATCTGCTTTCTTATCTTACTATATCCAGTTTTCTATCTTTCTACAATCCAGTCCGCTGTTTCCTATAAAAGTTCCAGTAGCTGCAGCACTTCTATGGTATGCTGACATCCCATAAGATAAAGCTGTATTCGTTCATAATCTTCCCTGTCTGCGTCCAGCGCAAGGAATTTTGACAGTGCCTTTGCCTTTTTCACGGAAAGTTTCATCGGCTCTTCGATCTTATCCCGGTCAATCAACTTAGAGATAAACGGATATTTAAATAGTAGTTCGTCACTCTCTTTTAAAATCCGGCTGTATTCCGGAGACAACTTCAACCGATTCTTGCAGGTTTCGCTGATCTCGTCCACCACAGCGCAGGCCCAGATCGGTAGATCGTAAATATCCACATTCTCTATCTTCATAGCCTTCTTTTCCTCCTTTCCCGCCCACTATATCAGAAGTTCTGACCGCTGGCGATTGTGCGTTTTCATTGTTTACACATTTGTATCTAAGGCTATGTATTACGGTATCAGTTCCCCGATACCGCATTTCTTACCGCACCCAGGCGGCTTTTTCCCGCTCCGGTTCGATTTCCTCTTCTTCCGGTTCTTCTTCCATAACGATGTGGTCTTTCTTGTCCATATCCAGAAGAGCGTTCAGTTCCCCCAGTCTTGCCACCTTTTCTGCCAGTTCCTTTTCCTGCGGGAACTCCTTTTGTGCCTCCACCTTTGCAGTTTCCAACTGAGATTTTACGGTCTCAAGAACTTCCCGGCAGCGTGAGAGATTGTCCGGCAGCTCATTGATCTTGTTATCCAGTCTTGTGATATTTCCATGAATATCCGTTCCCAGTGGCACTTTATAGGTTCCTTTCCCATGTAAAGCAATGACAAATTCCTTGCTGGCAGAGGAATAGGACAGCTCCATCGAAAGTCCACGATAAGCCCCCAGTGGCACAGGCTCCGGAGATTTCATGGCTTTACAGGCGTCAATGATTGCCTGTCCTGCCTCCTTTTTCTCCGTGTAAGAGTAATCCCCGATCTGCATGACTGGAAAAGTTTCCCGATCCGGCGGCGTATGTGCTTTAACCTGGGCAATATCTGCCTCATACTGTGTGATCCATGTCTCCTGTTCTTTGATCCGTGCCGGAAGATGTTTTGCCACCTGATCCTCCATCTCATATTTCTGGTTCAGAAAGCTCTGCTTTAAAAGCCGCAGCTTGGATACCTGTATATCCAGATCCATCTTTTCCTTAATATAAGGGTTTCCTGTGGCCAGAGCCTTGATCTCCGCATAGGACAAAGCCACTTCATCTATGTCCTCCACGCTCCGGGCCGGGTTCTTGGATGTCATGATCTGGCTGATATATTTCTGCTTGTTCTCAATGGTCTGATAGAGATAAGCGTCAAAAGTTCCCTCTGTCACATACCGGATGATCTCAACTTTCGGGTTTTGATTGCCCTGCCGGATGGTTCTTCCTGCCCTCTGCTCCAGATCACGGGGACGCCAGGGGCAGTCCAGATCGTGGCTGGCTATGATCCGATCCTGCACATTCGTTCCGGCTCCCATCTTAAACGTACTTCCCATAAGGATACGGACAGCCCCACGCCTGACCTTGGAAAAGAGTGTTTTTTTCCGCACATCCGTATTGGCGTCATGGATAAAGGCAATCTCCTCCGGTGGGATTCCCCTCGCAATCAGCTTATCCCGGATGTCGTTATACACACTGAAAGTACCGTCTGTTTTCGGTGTGGACTGATCACAGAATACCAACTGCGTCAGCTTTTTCTCCTTTCCCTCCTCCCAGTGACGATAGATCTCCTCCACGCAGGCATTGATTTTACTTCCCGGATCATCCGGCAGAAGCGGATTCGTAAGCCTTTGGTCAAGAGCCAGTTTCCTTCCGTCATTGGTAATCTTAAGCATGTTATCTTCTCTTGGGTTTACTTGGTGGGTCCGTACCTTTTCCGCCCGGTTTCCCAGTTCCTCCACCATATCCCGTTGTAAATCGCTAGCTTCCACCTTTACTACCCGGTACACCGTTTCCGGAACAGGAAGATTCAGCATATCCGCTGTTTGGATATCTGCCACCTCCCGGAACATTTGCAGAAGTTCCGGCAGGTTATAGAACCGTGCAAACCGTGTCTTTAGGCGGTATCCGTTCCCTTCCGGCGCAATCTCCAATGCGGTCACAGTTTCTCCAAAGGTGGACGCCCATGCGTCAAAGTGCTGTAAGTGTTTCTCCCCTAACGTTCCATACTGAAGGTAACGCTGCATGGTGTAGAGTTCATAAGGTAGGAAACGCCACGCCATACTTCCTTTCGTCCGTGGTCTTGGCGTAACCCCCTCCAGAACCGTGCTTACACCTCTCGATGTACACGGCTCGCCATCTTTCATAGTTTAAGTGATTTTGT
>NZ_NFLO01000013.1:0-92326 GCF_002160935.1 Drancourtella sp. An12
TTACTCACCCGTCCGCCACTCAGTCACAGTCTTCTTCATCCGAAGAATCTAAAGAAAGTGCTTCGTTCGACTTGCATGTGTTAGGCACGCCGCCAGCGTTCATCCTGAGCCAGGATCAAACTCTCGTTAAAAGTGTTTGTTCCGGTCAAGATCAACTCTCGCTAATCCATCCCGTTACTGTTGTCTGGTTTGTGGAACTTGAAGTTCCTTGTTCTGAATAATTCTCATGAATTTTCAGGGATCGTTGTCTATTGTTCAGTTATCAAAGTTCTTAGTTTTCGTTGCCGCTCTCTCGCGACAGCTATATTAGGTTATCACATCCGCTCGTTTCTGTCAAGCACTTTTTTTATTTTTTTCAAGCACGCTCGTCAGTAAACTGTTGTGATTCCGCTTTTCTGCATCAGCAGTGTAAGCTTGTTTATTTTACCATCGCAGTTGTGTAATGTCAAGAGTTTTTTGACATTTTTATTCCTGCGAAACGGAGAAAGAGGGATTTGAACCCTCGCGCCGCTATTAACGACCTACTCCCTTTCCAGGGGAGCCCCTTCAGCCTCTTGGGTATTTCTCCAGGACTGTCTGTATAAAGCGGAGAGGGTGGGATTCGAACCCACGCGCCCTTGCGGACAAACGGTTTTCAAGACCGCCTCGTTATGACCACTTCGATACCTCTCCATACTGCCGTATTTACAAACATTTTCTGTTCGCTCAGCGAACAATGATTATTCTATCAGAAGTGATTCTCCTTGTCAACAAATAATTTACATATTTTGCAACTTTCTTTTCCGGCCTGAAAATGTCTTTCTTCTCAGGGCGCAAACACGTTTTATTTTAAAAACACTTTCGCAATTTTCAGATCTTCCGGCGTTGTTATTTTAATATTTTTATAGGATCCTTCCACCATCTTTACAGGGTGCTTCATCACCATTTCCACAGCCATGGCATCATCTGTCACATGACTGTGCGGGACAGCCATCATCTTCCGATATGCTTCTATAATCAGCGGCGCCTTGAAAACCTGTGGTGTCTGTATCATCCACATCTTTTTTCTGTCAGGTGTTTCTTCTGTTTCCAGATTCTCATTAACAATTTTGATCGTGTCTTTTACCGGCATTCCCGCTACACATGCCCCGCTTCGTCTCACCTCTTCATAGGTACGTTTTAATATAGAATCGTCTACAAGAGGTCTGGCTCCGTCATGGATAAATACATAGCTCTCTTCCTTATCTTCCATCTTGTCAACTATCTGAAGCGCATTCCAGACAGAATCATACCGTTCTTTTCCGCCTTCTGTAATCTGTGTCACTTTCTGAAATCCATAAAAGTCTACAATTGATTCTCTTACCTGGTCTTTTTCTTCTTTTCCTGATACAAGTATGATCTGATCGATCACTTCTGATTCTTCAAACGCCTTCAATGTATAATAAAGTACCGGTTTCCCGCACAAATCCATATACTGCTTTTGAATGGTTCCGCCCATTCTCTTTCCCTGTCCTGCCGCAAGCACGACCGCAATCCCTTTTGCTTTCATGGCTCCTCCTGCTTTCTAACGCTCTCCCAGTTTCAGATTCGGCACTGCGTTGAGATCCCATCCGCTTCGGATTCCGTTTTTATAATCATAATATCCCGCTGCTCCGATCATAGCCGCATTATCCGTGCAGAGAATCGGAGAAGGATGGTAAAATTCGATTCCTCTTTCCTGACATGCCTGACCCATAGCTGCGCGCAGAGCAGAATTGGATGCGACGCCGCCTGCAATCGCCAATTTCTTCAATCCATAGTTTTCGACTCCGATCATGGCATGGTCTACCAGCACATCGGTCACCGCTTTCTGGAAGGATGCCGCAATATCTGCCCGGTTATATTCAATCTGTTTCATTTTACACCCATTGATATAATTAAGCACTGCAGATTTTACTCCGCTGAAACTGAAGTCGTATACCGAGTCTCCGACATGCGCTCTTGGAAATTCAATAGCATTCGGATCTCCCTCTTTTGCAAGCTTGTCGATTTTCGGGCCTCCCGGATAGCCAAGATCAATGGCACGGGCTACTTTGTCAAACGCTTCCCCTGCCGCATCATCCTTCGTTTTTCCGAGAATTTTATATTTTCCATAGTCTTCCACACATACAAGATGTGTATGCCCTCCGGATACCACCAGACACAGAAACGGTGGTTCCAATTCTTTATTCTCAATATAGTTTGCCGAGATATGCCCTTCAATATGGTGCACTCCGATCAGAGGAAGGTTTCTGGCGTAGGCAATCGCCTTCGCTTCAGCCACTCCCACAAGCAGTGCTCCGACAAGTCCCGGTCCGTATGTTACCGCTACCGCGTCAATATCATCCAGGGTACACTTTGCTTCAGAAAGTGCCTCTTCGATTACCTGGTTGATTTTCTCTATATGTTTTCTGGAAGCAATTTCCGGCACAACTCCTCCGTACAGCTTATGCAGGTCAATCTGAGAGGAAATGATGTTGGAAAGAACTTCTCTTCCATTTCGCACAACTGCCGCGGCTGTCTCATCACAGGAGCTTTCTATTGCCAGTATTGTAATATCTTTTTCTTCGCTCATCTTCCTACCTCCATTACGATTCCGGGAAATCCAGATCTACGCTCATCCGGTCTTTTCCCGCCTTTGCGTAAGGAAAAATCTTCCGTACTTCGTCCATGTATTCTTCCGGTCTTGTCAACGACGGGCTGTAATGTGTCAGCCACATCTCCTTTACCTCTGCCTCCCTGGCGAGTTTCGCCGCCTCGTAAAATGTCATATGCTTATATTCCACTGCCTTTTTCGCCTTCTCCGGCTCACCGTACATTCCCTCACAGATAAATAAATCCGAACCTTCGGCATTCTCACGGATCGATTTTGTCGGCCGTGTATCGGTACAATATGTAAGTTTGATCCCTTTCCTCGGTGGTCCAAGCACCATGTCCGGTGTGTAAATCCGGTCTCCGTCTTCGATGGTCTCCCCTTTTTGGAGAAAGCGCCAGAATTTCTGAGGAATCTCGTGACTCGCGGCACGTTCTACATCAAATCTGCCGGCCCGGTCAATCTCGATCGTATATCCGTAACAGGTCACGTTATGGTTTACCCGGAAAGCGCGGATCCGATATCCTTCCATCTCAAACGTCTGCTGCGCCTCTGTGATTTCCATAAAACGCAGCTCAAAAGGTAGTTCCGGTGCAATAATGCGCAGTGCATTCACTACCCGTTCCAGCCCTTTCGGCCCGATCAAGGTGAGGGGCTCCTGCCTGTCCGCATTCCCCATGGTAAGCAGAAGTCCGGGAAGCCCGCTGATGTGATCTCCATGAAAATGAGTAAAGCAGATCACATCAATCGGCTTAAAACTCCATCCTTTTTCTTTGATCGCTATCTGTGTTCCCTCTCCGCAGTCGATCAGAATACTGCTTCCATTATAGCGCATCATCAGTGACGTCAGCCAACGATATGGGAGCGGCATCATGCCGCCGGTTCCCAACAAACAAACATCCAGCATTTTTTCTCTCCTAACTGTCCTATCATTGACTTTTCTTCCACAAAAAGAGCAAGTCTTTTATTCTCAGTAAAGAACAGCTGCATACCGGGAGGGGACTGTCTGGTCAGACTTCATTTTCCTTCTCCACCGGAATCACAAACTGCGAAACCATCCTGTCATAGCATTCCTCGCAAAGATCAAAACGGTGCACCTCGTTGTCCTTATTAGAAAAATATCCCCATCTTTTTTCTACAGAAATAAGCCCTTCCCGTATTACGCCATCCTTTATCTTGATTTCTTTTCCACACCCGTTGCAGAAAATCGTTTCTGTTTCTCTTCTTTCTTTCATCGTATAGCGGCGCATACAAATCCCTCCACTTTCGTTTCGCTTTTGTTACGCCTTTATTATAGTCTGTCCCGTTCTTCCTGTACACCGGAAACGGTTTCCAGACTTCTTGTCATCAGAACCGCATCCTCTTTCGGATTATCGTAAAATCCTTTTCGGATTCCGACATCCCGGAACCCCTTCTTTTGATAGAGGGCGCGTGCTGCCATATTACTTTTCCGGACTTCAAGATGCCATACGGCAGTTCCTTTCAATGCGCCTTCTGAAATTACGGTGTCAAGAAGAAAGCCTCCTGTTCCTCTTTCCCTGAATCCGGTGTCAACGGCAATCCGAACAACTTCACTTTCATCAAGCACTGTATAAATCACAATGTACCCGACAATTGTTTTCCTATCCTCTGCCACGTAGATTTCCGCCGTTTTCTGGCACATCGTCTCCCTGACTGCATCTTCACTCCACGCATCAGAAAAAACAGCCCGTTCTATCTCTGCAATCCGGGCTGCATCTTCTTCATTGGCCTTACGGGCAATCATGTTGTTGTTCCTTTTCTCGTTCCAGTCTCTCCCTCTCCGCCTGGGACATCCTGAGATAGTCCGGTTTGTGATCCCGCGCATGCTCTGTCTTTCCCTTTTTCGCATAAACCAGTCCAAGCGCGCCGACTGCCGCCGCACTCTGCCTGCACATATGAGGCGGTGCAAAAACATACGGCACTTTTACTGTCTCCTCAATTTTCTCCCGGTATACAGGCACTCCGTCCCCGAGAAATACAACGCGTTCTCCAAGCTCATTGAGCATTCCGGCAAGGACGGTAATGTCCTCCGCCAACTGCTCTTTTACTGTTTCAAACTTCTCTTCAAACCGGTAGATTCCTGTGTACACCTGATTTCTTCTTGCATCCATGATCGGACAAATCAGCCCGCTGCATCCGAACATTCGGTATGCCATGGCATCGACCGTCGGCACATGGATGAGCGGCTTATCAAGTGCAAGTCCCAGTCCTTTCGCAGTCGCAGAACCGATCCGAAGTCCGGTAAAAGACCCCGGCCCTCCTGCCACAGCAATCGCATCCACCGATCCGAGAGAAAGTCCGGTCATCCGGACCGCCTCATCAAGCATCGGCAGCAATGTCTGAGAGTGTGTCTTTTTATAATTCATCGTATATTCAAACAGGATCTGTTCGTCTTCCACAACAGCCACACTTGCTGTCAGGCCCGAACTGTCCAGTGCCAGTATCCGCATAATAACGCCCCTTCTATTTCTGGAATCGCTCTGCCTGCTCTCTGATCAGCTCGGCATCATCGAAATAATTGATCTTCATGGCAGCCTTCACTTCAGAGAGTGTCTTTGCCGCTACTTCTTCCGCTTTCTCGCTTCCCTTTTTCAGGATCTCGTAGATTGCCGGAATGTCTTTTTCGTATTCTTTTCTCCGTTTTCTAATCGGCTCCAGTTCCTCCTGGATCACTTCATTGAGGAAGCGTTTTACCTTCACATCGCCAAGGCCACCGCGTGTATAGTGGGCTTTGAGTTCATCCAGATTTGCATATTCCGGAAGGAATTCTTCAAAATGACGGTCTTTACAGAATGCATCCAGATAGATAAATACCGGATTTCCATCCACTTTTCCAGGGTCAGAAACCTTCAGGTGGTTCGGATCGGTAAACATATTCATAATCTTCTTTTTCACATCGTCCGCACTGTCGGAAAGGTAAATACAGTTATGCAAAGACTTGCTCATCTTTGCCTTTCCGTCTGTACCCGGAAGTCTCAGACATGCCTGATTGGATGGGAGCAGAACTTCCGGCTCTACCAGCGTCTCTCCGTAAACGGAATTAAACTTCCGCACGATCTCCTTTGTCTGCTCCAGCATTGGCAGCTGGTCTTCACCGACCGGAACTGTCGTTGCCTTAAATGCGGTGATATCCGCTGCCTGGCTGATCGGATAGGTGAAAAATCCGACCGGAATGCTCGCCTCAAAGTTTCTCATCTGAATTTCGGATTTTACCGTTGGATTTCTCTGGAGCCTTGATACGGTTACCAGATTCATATAATAAAAGGAAAGCTCACAAAGCTCCGGAATCTGTGACTGAATCAGAAGCGTTGCTTTTTCCGGATCCAGTCCGCAGGAAAGGTAATCAAGCGCAACCTCAATAATATTCTGGCGCACCTTCTCCGGATTGTCCGCATTGTCTGTCAGAGCCTGAGCATCCGCAATCATGATAAACACTTCATCATATTTTCCCGAATTCTGAAGCTCTACTCTCCCTTTCAGAGAACCGACGTAATGTCCGACATGAAGCTTTCCAGTCGGTCTGTCCCCTGTTAATATAATCTTTGACATTATTATCCCTCCAGTTTATTGATAGAAATTTTTCTGTAATCAAATCCTTTTTCCAGATCTTTTTCAATCACGATCCGGATTCTTGTTTCCGGTAGAATCTCCTCAATCAGATTCGCCCACTCAATCAGACATACGCCTTCACCGTGAATGTAATCTTCATATCCGATTTCATCCATCTCTTCCACGTCTCCAATCCGGTACACGTCAAAATGATAGAACGGAAGACGCCCGTCTTCGTATTCCTGCACGATCGTAAAGGTCGGACTTACAACATCCTCACGTACTCCAAGTCCGTACGCAAGCCCTTTTGTAAAAATCGTCTTGCCGACGCCAAGATCCCCTTCCAGAGTAAAGACATCTCCGCTTTGGGCCGATTCGCCGATTTCTTTTCCGAGCTCAAACGTCTCCTGCTCTGAATATGTCTCTCTTACCATAGTGTCTCCTCCCTATTTTTTCTTTTTCTTCTTTCTTGAAAACAGAAACGGAAGGATCTTACCGGAATTATCCTCAATCAGCTCCTCCGGGAACAATGTCCGCAATGTCTTCTTCAGAGGATCCATCTGCGGTCCGATATCACTGTTCGGGAAAATAAATGCCGCATACGGTGTCTGATAAATCGCCACCAGATTCGGTGTCATCATAACGCGGTACATATCTTTCCACGGAGTGATTTTATTTTTTCCGGCACGCTCTACTCTGAGCCCGTCTTTTTCCAGCGTATAGCGGATCGGCGTGTTGTAGATTTTACTTTTCTTTAACTGACTGGCTGCACTGAACTTTAAGATCGATGGTACAACAAACAAAAGAGTTGCAAAAACAAACACAAGCCCCAGCCCCCAGGAAACCCTGCCCATCGCAAAACTTATAATCGCACCGATCCAGCAGGCAACTCCCACTACGAGGTATAAAATTCCCTTGATCCCGTGATATGTATGAAACATAAGAAATTCAAAAAGTGCTTCCTGTGTCATTTTCACTTCAAAACTTGGTTTCATCTGTATTCCTCCATATTTCCGAATATTGAAATTATAACGCATCCTGTCCGCGGTTACAACAGCAAGTTTGCGAAGAATCTCCTGATTTTTCCAGGATCAGAAAAACCTCTGCGCACAGCAGAGGTTTCGGTTTAGTAATTTTCTGTCATTTTTACTCATTTACTCTATGGAGGACCGGACTGACTTTCTTATAGATCAAAAGCAGAATTGCCGATACCAGAATACCCTTGATCAGATTAAACGGTGCCACTGCAAGGATCACAAAAGTTGCAACTCCGTCAATTGCCGGATTCAATGCATGCCCCATCTGAACAATCGTATCAAGCGGCATTCCAAATGCTGCAGCATAGGTCGGAAGCAGGATATAGGCATTGAGCACGCATCCGATCAGCGTCATGAATACTGTTCCTGCTGCAAGTCCGATCATCGCTCCCTTTTTTGTGTGCATCTTCTGATAAATCAGACCCGCCGGCACACAGAGACTGCATCCGATCAGGAAGTTTGCGATCTCTCCCACACCGCCTGTTGTAGTCCCATTAATCACGAAATTCAGAAGAATCTTGATACATTCTGTCATAACTCCCGCCACAGGACCCATCGCAAATGTTCCAAGAAGGACCGGGATTTCACTGATATCCAGTTTGTAAAAGCTCGGTACAAAAGGAAGCGGAAATTCAAAAAGCATCAGGACGGTAGCTACCGCTGCAAGCATGCCGACCTGGGCCATCGATCTGACTTTCGTACTGCTTCTTCTTCTTATTTGTGTGTTTTTCTGCGTGTTTTCCATGTTTCTTCTCTCCTTTTTTTGAATGATAGACTCAATTCAGAAAAGAAACTCTTCCTGCCATAAAGTTTCCCTTATGGAAATGGGAATGTACAAAAAAATCCCCGGAACCATATGTTCCGGGGTTTGATGCTCTGCTTCAGATACAGATATCTGACGATTCGTACATTTCTTCTCTCATCCAGACTGTACTGTCGGTTCCGGAATTGCACCGGATCAGCTGCCAATGGCAGGTCGCGGACTTTCACCGCCGGTTGGGACTTTCACCCGACCCCGAAGAATTTTTTCCTGTTAACATTTAGTATAGAACAGTCTTTTGGAAAATTCAATACCTTTTTGTCTTTTACATTCAGGGTAAGCAGCATTCTTTACCGGATTCCTTTCATAGTAAGCTGAATCCGTTTTTTCTTGAGGTCCACACTCAGTACTTTAACATCCACGATATCACCCACACTGACCGCTTCCAACGGATGTTTGATAAACTTTTTGTCGGTGATTTCGGAAATATGTACCAGACCATCCTGATGAACGCCGATATCCACAAACACCCCGAAGTCAATGACATTGCGAACCGTTCCTTTCAGAACCATCCCTTCTTTTAAGTCTTTCATTTCCAGAACGTCGGTCCTGAGAATCGGTTTCGGCATCTCTTCTCTTGGATCTCTGGCCAGCTTTTCCAGCTCTTTTACAATATCATGCAGAGTGATCTCACCGATTCCAAGCTCTTCTGCCAGTTTCCGGTAGTCGCGGATGGTGGCCGGAAGGGCTGCAAGATTTCCTGCTTTTAAATCCTCTGTTGTGAATCCCTGCTTTTTCAGAAGTTTTTCTGCCGCTTCGTAGGATTCCGGATGGACGCTTGTCCTGTCAAACGGATTATCCCCGCCTTCGATCCGCATAAATCCCGCACACTGCTCATATGCCTTCGGTCCAAGTTTCGGCACCTTTAAAAGCTGCTTTCTGTTTGTAAATCTTCCGTTTTCTTCTCTGTAAGCCACAATATTTTTTGCGATTGTGTTTGAGATACCGGAAATATAGGATAAAAGCGGAGCAGATGCCGTATTCAAATCTACACCGACCTTGTTGACACAGTCTTCCACCACGCCATTCAGCGCTTCCGTCAGCTTTTTCTGGTTCATATCATGCTGGTACTGGCCGACCCCGATGGATTTTGGATCAATCTTTACAAGTTCTGCAAGCGGATCCTGAAGCCTTCTTGCAATTGACGCGGCACTTCTCTGTCCCACATCAAAATTCGGAAATTCTTCCGATGCCAGCTTGCTTGCGGAGTACACTGACGCTCCCGCCTCATTTACAATCACATACTGTACGTGCTCTTCCGGGATTTCTTTTAACAGTTCCACAATAAACTGTTCCGATTCTCTGGATGCTGTTCCGTTTCCAAGAGAAATCAGGCTGATATGATACTTCGGAATAATCTTTTTGAGAAGGTCCTTGGATGCCTTGATTTTGGCAGGGGTAGTCGGCGCTGTCGGATAAATCACTGTCGTTCCGATCACTTTTCCGGTCGGATCCACAACCGCAAGTTTACATCCGGTCCGGAATGCCGGGTCCCAGCCAAGCACAACCCGTCCTGTAATCGGAGGCTGCATAAGAAGCTGTGTCAGATTTTTCCCGAACACAGCAATGGCCCCGTCCTCCGCCTTTTCCGTAAGTTCATTGCGGATTTCCCTCTCAATGGCCGGCGCAATCAGACGACTGTAGCTGTCCTTGACCGCCTCTTTTAATACAGGTTCTGTATATGGATTATCCCCATGAATAATCTGTTTTTCCAGATAGCGGAGGATTTCTTCTTCCGGCGCTTCCATTCTGACCGTCAGAATTTTTTCTTTTTCTCCCCGGTTCAGAGCCAGAATTCTATGACCGGCAATCCTGGATGCTGCTTCCTCAAACTCATAGTACATCTCATAGACCGATTCCTGCTTTTCATCCTTTGCCTCTGAAACAATCTTTCCTTTCTGGAACGTCATCTTCCGGATTCTCGTCCGGTATTTTGCCTCATCGGAGATCATCTCAGCCAGAATGTCCTGTGCGCCGGCAAGTGCCTCTTCAGGGGAGGCAACATTCTTTTCCTCCGATACATAGGCTTTGGCCGCCTCAATCGCCGGCTCTTTCAACTTCTGTAAAAGGAGAAGCGCCGCAAGCGGCTCCAGTCCTTTTTCTTTTGCGATTGTCGCCCTCGTTCTTCTTTTCGGACGGTACGGGCGGTACAGATCGTCCACCGCCACCTGGGTCTGCGCCTCCTGAATCTGAGCTTTCAGTTCTTCGGTAAGCTTTCCCTGCTCCTCGATGCTTGAGAGCACCTGCGCTTTCTTCTCCTCCAGATTCCGAAGATAAGTAAGTCTCTCATGGAGTTTTCTGAGCTGCTCGTCATCCAGTGTTCCGGTTGCTTCTTTTCTGTATCTTGCAATAAACGGGATCGTGTTTCCTTCATCAATCAGTCCGACTGCCGCTTCGACCTGCCATTTTTTTACATTCAGTTCTTCCGTAATCTTCTGAATAATATCCATTTTTTGATTCCTTTCCAAAAAAGTACTTCCCTGTCATTATAGCGGAAGGTCTTTTTCTGCGCAACTTCATAAAAACAGAGTTTGCTCTGTTTTTCTTGAAATCTGACTCTTCCTATGTTATATTTTGGATGATAAGGAGGGCACTGATTATGAAAGAAACGAACGGACAGACTCTGTCAAAGCAGCAGCAAAAATCTCTTGAAACGAAAAACCGGATCTTTTCCGCCGCGAAGAGTATTCTTCAGAGGAAAGGGTACGATGCACTCTCCATCAAAAACATCTGTGAAGAAGCAGGCGTATCCAACGGAAGCTTTTATCATCACTTTAAAACAAAAGATGACCTGCTTTCCTATTATATAGAAGAACAGCCTACGATCGATCCGGACTGTCTGGAACTCCCGGAAAATGCCGCCGAGGCAAAAAGGGCAATCATTCTTGTCTATCTTAATTATGTCAGCTACTGCAAAGAGCTCGGTGTCGCTTTTATATCCAACTATTACACGCCAAAAAACCAGGCTCTAAATCCGGCCATCCGCACAAAGCGGCCTTATCCGATCGTAACAGTAACGGATTACCTGGCTCGTGCACTGGAAGCCGGCACTGTATCTGCCAGCCTGTCCCTGGATGAGATCTCCACCGATATCCGGATGATTGTCATCGGAAATGTCTTTGAATGGTGTCTGCGGGACGGAAATACAGACTTTGACGGAAATATGGAGCGTTCACTCGGGAAATATCTGGACAGTGTTCTGAAATAGTGTGGTTTCGCTTCCCGTCAGGGAACAAAACAGTTTAGAAATGGCAAAAACCTTTCAGATAAGCGTTTCTGAAAGGTCTTTTCATTTTAGAAGGGAATTTGTAATTCTTACTTTGGTAACTGTTTACCTTTGATGCTTTTATTATATCCCCGGCCCCCTGCAAAATCAAATCGGTTATCCTGATATATTTCTTCATTTATAGGCATTTTCTATGTTTTGTACATTCCTCCCAATTTCATTGTCTATTTTTTAACTTCTATTGTGTATTTTTCTGACATGTTGTAAAATAGAAGTATACGTGATTCGTAAAATGAAATTGTGAGGTGAAAAGATATGAGCAGACTAGAACTCCCTACCCCGAGCAAAGCGCAGCTGGTCGTTGAGGGATTATACAAAGATTTAGAGCGGCGGATTGAAGCAAGCCCGCCGGGACTCTGCCCTGTAGATATCTCGAGGGCGTTCCTCGAACTGTGCCATGCTCAGACATGCGGCAAATGTGTACCATGCCGTATTGGTCTTTTACAGTTGAAACATCTGATCACAGATGTTCTGAATGGAAAGGCTACAATGGAAACCCTTGACCTGATGGAGCGTACCGCCCGTTCAATTATGGAGACCGCGGACTGTGCCATCGGATATGAAGCTGCCAATATGGTTTATAAAGGCTTGATCGGTTATCGTGAAGACTATGAAGAGCATATCCGGAACGGACGTTGTACATGTACCTACAACCAGCCTGTTCCATGTGTTGCACTTTGCCCTGCCCACGTTGACATCCCGGGCTATATCGCTCTCGTACGCGAAGGACGCTACGCCGATGCTATCCGGCTGATCCGGAAAGACAATCCGTTCCCGACCACGTGCGGATTTATCTGCGAACATCCGTGTGAGGCAAGATGCCGCCGTAATATGGTCGATGATGCTGTCAATATTCGCGGTTTGAAGCGGATGGCTGCGGACTATGCCGGAAAGGTACCTCCGCCGGAATGTGCTCCTTCCACCGGAAAGACTGTCGCAGTCATCGGAGGCGGCCCTGGAGGATTAAGTGCCGCATACTATCTGCAGCTTATGGGACATCAGGTAACTGTATATGAGATGCTTCCGGAACTTGGCGGTATGCTCCGTTATGGTATTCCAAACTACCGTCTTCCGAAAGACCGTCTCAACGAAGACATTCAGGCAATTCTTGATACCGGCGTCGAAGTAAAATACGGTCTCCGTATCGGGCAGGACATCACCGTACAGGAACTGCGCGCTTCCTACGATGCAGTCCTGATCACTATCGGAGCCAGCACAGATAAAAAACTCGGCATCGAAGGCGAGGACGCCGAGGGCGTAATGTCCGCAGTCCGTTTCCTCCGTGATGTAGGAAAAGGTATTAACCCGGATCTTACCGGACAGGAAGTTGCCATTGTCGGAGGCGGAAATGTGTCCATGGACGCTGTTCGTTCTGCTGTCAGACTTGGTGCGAAAAAAGTCAGCATCCTGTACCGCCGCCGTACCGCAGACATGACTGCGCTTCCGGCCGAAATTGAAGGTGCCATTGCAGAAGGCGTGGAAATCCGCACATTACGCGCTCCTTCCCGCATCGAGACGGATGAAAACGGACATATCCGCGGTATCTATGTGACACCGCAGATGATCAGCCAGATCAAAGGAGGACGCGCAAGTGTCAAACCGTCCGGACTTCCGGATGAGTTTGTTCCATGTACAACCCTGATCGTTGCCATTGGGCAGAACATTGAAACAGAACATTTTGAAAAAGCCGGGCTTCCTGTAGAAAGAGGAAAAATCATGGCTGAAAAATTCGGCGGATTCAGCAATCTTCCTGGAGTTTTTGCCGGCGGAGACTGCGCTACCGGTCCTGCTACCGTAATCCGCGCGATCGCGGCCGCAAAGGTTGTTGCCGCAAATATTGATGAATATCTGGGATACCATCACGAAATCACTTGTGATGTCGAGATTCCGGAGCCGAATCTGGATGACCGTGTACCGTGCGGACGTGTTGAGCTTCCTGAGCGGGAAGCCTGTGAGCGTATCCACGACTTTGACGGTGTAGAACAATGCATGACCTGTCAGGAAGCACAGCAGGAGGCAAACCGCTGCCTGCGCTGCGACCACTTTGGTTTTGGAATATTTAAAGGAGGCCGCGAGAAAGTATGGTAAATCTTAAAATCGACAATAAAGAAATCTGTGTACCGGAAGGTACCACGATTATGGATGCGGCAGCTCAAAACGGAATCATCATTCCGAAACTCTGTTATCTGAAAGATATCAACGAAATCGCTGCCTGCCGTGTCTGCGTAGTAGAAATGGAAGGTAAGGACCGCCTGATCACCTCCTGTAACAACACTGTTCAGGAAGGCATGGTTCTTTATACAAACAGCCCGAAGGTACGTGCGGACCGCCGTAATACCGTGCAGCTCATTCTTTCCCAGCATGACTGCAAATGCGCGACCTGTGTCCGCAGCGGCAACTGTTCTCTTCAGAAGATTGCCAACGACCTGAATATTCTGGAGCTTCCATTCGGCGAGCGTATCGAACGCCAGCCATGGAACAAGGATTTCCCGCTGATCCGGGATTCCGCAAAATGTATCAAATGTATGCGCTGTATCCAGATCTGTGACAAGGTTCAGAGCCTGCACATCTGGGATCTGGAAGGAACCGGCTCCCGCTCTACAGTCAATGTATCAGGCGGCCGTAAGATTGAAGAAGCAGACTGTTCCCTCTGCGGACAGTGTATTACTCATTGTCCGGTTGGTGCTCTGCGCGAGCGCGACGATACAGAAAAAGTCTGGGATGCAATTGCAGATAAAGACACAATCACAGTAGCACAGATCGCTCCGGCTGTCCGTACTGCATGGGGCGAGGCTCTTGGTCTTTCACGTGAAGATGCTACAGTCAACAAAATCGCTGATGCTCTTCACAAGATCGGAGTTGACTATGTGTTTGACACCAGCTTCTCCGCCGATCTTACGATCATGGAAGAGGGAAATGAATTTCTGGAACGTTTTACTAAAGGAGAGACGAAATTACGTCCGATGTTTACATCCTGCTGTCCTGGATGGATCCGTTTCATCAAATCCCAGTTCCCGCATCTGGTGCCTCAGCTTTCCACAGCCAAATCTCCTCAGCAGATGTTTGGCGCAGTGATGAAGACTTACTTTGCAGATTCCATCAATGTAAGTCCGGATCGTATTTTTACAATTTCCATCATGCCTTGCGTCGCGAAAAAAGGAGAGCGCAATATGGAGCTTTTCTATGAAGAATACGCCGGTCATGATACCGATGTGGTTCTGACCACACGTGAGCTGACGCGCATGATCCGTTCTGCCCACATTCCGCCGCATTCTCTTGAGAATCGGGAATTTGACAGACTGATGAAAGAATATACAGGCGCCGGCGTTATCTTTGGTGTAACAGGCGGTGTTATGGAAGCTGCTCTTCGTTCCGCTTACTATCTTGTAACCGGAAGAAATGCGGATCCGGACGCATTTAAGGCTGTACGCAATGACGGAAAAGGCGTGAAATCAGCAGAAATCCAGATTGGCGATGCCGTTGTGAAAGCTGCTGTTGTAAGCGGACTTGGAAATACAAGACGTCTGCTGCAGCAGATCGAACACGGAGAAGTCCATTATGATTTCGTGGAAGTCATGGCATGCCCTGGCGGCTGTGTAGGCGGAGGCGGACAGATCATCCACGATGGCGAAGAACTTGCCTACGAAAGAGGACAGAGCCTCTACTTCCTGGACAAGAATGCACCACTTCGTTTTTCCCACGAAAATCCTGATGTACAGAAGCTGTATGCGGACTTTATGGGACAGCCGCTGTCTCACCGTGCCCACCAGCTGTTACATACTGATCATCAGGCATGGGCGATGCCTCGTTCTGACAGATAATATGCACTGATTTTATTTCTGCCTTCGGAGATCCGGCTGTTTCTGCCATTCTCCGAAGGCGGTTTTTATTTCAGAAAATTTCAGGAGGAATTATGTACACTTTTATCATCAATCCGCACTCCCGCTCTGGAAAAGGACTCACAATCTGGCACACCGTTGAGGCTCAGCTAGAACAGCGCCAAATCTGTTATACCGCCTTTTTCACAAAATATCAAAGGCAAGCCACCACATATGTCCGGGAGCTTACCTCCGACGGATCTTCCCGTGTTCTTGTGGTTCTCGGCGGAGACGGCACTTTGAATGAAGTCATTAACGGGATCTGCTTTCCGGAGCGGGTTACACTCGGTTATATCCCAACCGGCTCCAGCAACGATTTTGCCCGCAGCTTTGGTATCCCAAATGATCCTCTGCGCGCTCTGGAAATTATCCTGAATCCAGGACGGACCGTACACATGGACGTTGGAACCATGTCATACGAAGGGAAACACCGGCGTTTTGCAGTCAGTGCCGGCATAGGTTTCGATGCCGCAATCTGCCACGAAGCGGTTGTTTCAAAGTGGAAGCGGATACTGAACCGGATTCATCTCGGGAAATTTACCTATGCCGTCATTGCGCTTCACCGGCTTTTACTTACATCCACCTGCCCTTTCCATATCGTCCTTGATGATGAAAAAGAGGTGTCCTTTCCAAAAGGATGGTTTGCTGCAGTGATGAACCACCCTTGTGAAGGCGGCGGATTTTATTTTTGTCCTGATGCCCGGCCGGACGACGGACAACTTAATGTTCTGGTCGTATCCGGCCTGAAGGCTCCGGCTCTTCTTCTTACTCTTCCATTCGCGCTTTTCGGGAAACATACAAAATTTCACGGTGTCCATTTATTCCGCTGCAAAAAAGTTTCCATCCATACAGCCAGTGCCCTTCCCGTACATACAGACGGCGAACCTGTTTTTTTACAACGATGTTTTACAGCTTCTATCGAGGCCTGTCCTTTAAAAGTGATCGTATCTTAAAATATTTATAAAATATTCAATCTCTTTTCACAGAATTGTGGTATACTAAGATTTACTGATGGTATAATATAGTGACTGTCATCAGATGATGGACATACAAATGAAAAGGGGAGAAACGCTATGAAATGTCCGAAATGTGGTAATGAACTGCGGGAAAGCAAAAAAACTCCTGGCTATTTTTTATGTGATTCCTGCAAAAAGAAATTCAGCCAGGAAACTCTGGACCGGTTTCAGTCTGCCAGACCTGTCCGCAGGAAAAAACCTGCACCGGTAAAGCCGGAAGAGCCAGATGAAACAACTCAGACAGAAACTAACCAGACAGAAGAAATTCAGGCAGAAGAAGCTCAGACAAGCATGACTCCAGAAGAAAATGTTCAGGAAGAGCCGGTTCAGGCAGAAGCCGATCAAACAGAAACATCTCCGGAAGAACCTGAAGAAGAAACTGTTTCGGAAGAATCTATTCAGGAAGAATCTGTTCAGGAAGAATCTTCTGAAACAGAAACGGCAGAACCGGAAGGACAGACCTATTCCAACATCCCTCCGGAAGAGGTAAGGAATGAGCGTGAAAAAGAAATGAAGGCCAATTATGAGGCCATGCTGAATATAAAAGACGAAACTTCTGATGACTCGGAAGCTGATGATGTAATTCCGGTTTTCGGTGGTTTCCGTGTTCTGATTGGAATTGTATCGATCCTATGCGCCGCTTTTCTTGCTTACCAGGCTTATGATTCAGGTATCTTTACTACCTTTATACATACGCCGGGACTGACAGGAATTGCCGGTATGGTACTTGCAGTCTGCTTCCTGATCGGTGGTCTTGTGGTATTAATTACTCATCGCAGGAACAGCGTGCCGGCATTTATTGTACCTTGCATTTTTTATCTTGGAGGAGCCGTAGGAGGATTCTTTATCCCGGGTTCTGTCATGACTGTACAGATTCTGCTCTTTGTGTCTGCTTTGTTTGGAGCATTTCTGCTCTTTGCACTTGGCTGTGCCAAAGAGATCCATGTTGCCCTCCGGGTACTTGTTTTCATCGTTGCAGTTGCGGTTGCAGCCGGTGCCTACTATGCGGCTCAGTATGTGGTTCCGCAGAGTTCGGCAAGTTCCGGTAAAAATCTTCGTCTGACCACGGATGATTTTACCGTCTCATTTGAAAAATCTGATATCGGAACAGATTATGAGGGCGAACAGGCTCTTATGGTTTATTACACAATTACAAATAAAGGTTCCGAAACCCTGGTTCCATCTGTTGCCGTTACTTTCAAGGCACTGCAGGATGATACCACTCTGGATCCTACGATTGTCTCGGATGAACCACTGTCAGAAAATGAAAGCGCAGAAGTCAGTCAGGGCGACAGCGTGCGTGTGTGCACCTCCTTTATTCTTCTTGATCAGTCCGATGTGACTCTTCAGCTTTATGAAACTTTCGGTTCAAACAATAATATAGCTGAGACAACATTGAATCTGGATTAATCCGGTTCACTTACTTTCATCATTTTCGTTAAAAGGAGAAATCCGAATGTTTTCAAGAAGTAAATGCAAAGCTTTGATTTACCGATATAAACATGCCTGGGTATTTTTGTATATTTTTCTTTATTTACCCTGGTTTTACTATCTTGAGCAACACGTAACAGCAAATTCCGATTTTCACGTGATTCACGCAGCGGTCGATGACTATATTCCTTTTATAGAATATTTTATCGTCCCGTATCTTTTGTGGTTTGCGTTTATTGCGGTCACTTTTCTCTGGTTCTTCTTTCACGATGTATCCGGATTTTACAAAATGGCCGCTTTCCTTTTTACCGGAATGACCATATTTTTAATTATTTCGACCCTCTATCCAAACGGTCTTGATCTTCGCCCGGTTCAATTCGAGCGGGACAATATTTTTGTGGATATGGTCAAAACGCTGTACAAGGCAGACACTCCGACAAATGTTCTTCCAAGTATTCACGTATTTAACTCTATCGGTGTCTGCATTGCCATCTCACACAACAAAACACTTTCGAGCCGCAAGGTGATCCATTACGGATCTCTGGTTCTCGGAATATCCATCATCCTTGCCACGATGTTTTTAAAGCAGCATTCCGTAATCGATGTGACACTGGCAGGCTGCATGGCAACTCTGCTTTATCCAGTCGTATACGTCAGAGAATCCAGAAAGGTATTCCGCCCGAAAGTCACAAAGCATTCTGTTAAAAAAGCCATGGGTGATTAATAAACCCGAAATAAAAATATCCCCTTTGGAGTCCATGCGGTAAGGCACGGATCCTGAAGGGGATAGTTTATTTGGGTTCTCTTTCCGATTCCTGTTTTAAAGCATTTCAATAAACGCAGCGATACGCGTGTTGAGCTGTCCGATGTCTGCCTGAGAATAGTCTGTCTCAACGCTGATGTACGGTTTTCCTTTTTCCTCATTTACGAATCTGCGGATTCCAAGACTCTCTACATTGTATGTATGGCATGCCTGAAGAATCATCTCTACCACTCCGTCTACCTGATACTCGTCCATCAGTCTTCCAAGGAGTTCCAGACGGTTCGGGTTCGGTGTCATGACAGAGCATCCGATGCTTAAATATCTCTCAGCGATTGCCTGATAGATATCGTCTGTATCTTCATCCACAAGCTTGTCAATGGATTTTGCTCCGGAACAGTTTTCAAAAGTAACAACGATTCCGCCGTTGTCCTCGATGGCTTTGATCACTTTCTCTGTCGCTCCGCCGATCGGGCATCCTGTCACAAGAATACGAGGCTTCTTTTCTTCCATCTTTCCTTCTGCGTATTCCTTTTCGATCTTGTCAGCGATCGCATTCACTTCTGCCGGAATCTTGGATCTGTCCGGTTTGAATGTACTTCCGTATAACACTTTAAACAGATCCTGTCCTTTCATCGGAGCCGGATCCAGTTTCATCAGCTCATACAGACGCTTCAGTGCCACTCTTCCTTCATTCTGCACTCTGACAGCATCTCTGATCTGCTCTTCCGTGATTGTCACTTCAAACTTCTGCTCCAGATATTCTTTGAAGCGGATGATTTCATTTTTCCAGAGCTGAAGTCCGTCCTCTGTCTGTCGGTTCGGAAGCTCCATTGTGAAGACATCCTTGAACTGGCTTAAGTATTCGTACATCTTCTTTTTCCCGTCACAGGTTGTCTCTCCTACAACCAGATCGGAAAAATAGAAAAACGGGCACTTCTTTGTTGCCGCAAAGCCGTAGCTGGATTTGATCAGCGGGCACAGGTTCTTTGGCAGATCCTTCTCAGCCGCCGGAATCGTCTCGTCGGATGTGGAGCAAAGACTCACTGTAGCTGCTCCCATTGCCATCGCGATTTCCTGTGGAAAATATGTACAGAATGTGCCTACAATCGGCACGCCCTTGTCTTTTAACTCCTTAATGCCCAGAAATGACTGTTGTCTCTGTTCAGCAAATTCTTCAAATACATCTGGTAATTCTTTAATCAGTTCCATTTTTTTCCTCCTGTCTTCGCCTATCTACCTTATATGGTAACATTTTCTGACAGGATGGGGCTAATTGATATTTGTCATGTATCTATAGTTTTATTATGTTTTTCTATAGGTTTTCCTGCTCATATTTTTCCTGCCCGATCAGAATGCCGATCTGGTCTGTATAGGCTTCAAATGCTGCCGGAACAGGGTATTCTTTCTGAATTTCTTCCGGATGCGCAAAAACCAGATTCTTTGCGGATATTTTCTCCAGCTCGTCCACTCTCACCGCATATCCGGTCATGTGCCACTCCACATGGCTGAAAATATGTTTTGCCTCTCCAATGTTTTGAATCCGAAGCGGTGAAAGTCCAAGCTCCGCAATATGATGGATTGCTTCCTCCTGAGTCAGTTTTCCTTTTACATTCGGGAACTCATAGAGTCCTGCCAGCAGGCCGGATGACGGACGTTTATGAAGAGCAATGTTCTCCCCGTCTTTTAGTATAAAGACGGTTTTCTCCTCAATCCTTCTTGCTTTCGCCTTTTTCTTAACAGGGTAGGAAAGCTCTGCTCCTCTCTGATGCGCCAGACAGAACTCCTCTACCGGACATTTACTGCATTTCGGCTCCCCGTTCGGGACACAGACGATGGCACCCAGCTCAATCAGGCCCTGGTTAAAATCGCTTGCCGCATCTGCGGGAATAATTTCTTCCAGCAGTCCTTCCATCCGCTTTTTGACGGAGGCTTTCATAATATCCTCTCCATCCGCCAGAATCCTGGTCAGGACACGGAGGACATTTCCGTCTACCGCAGGCTTTGGAATTCCATATGCGATGGAACTGATGGCTCCTGCCGTATAGCTGCCGATTCCGGAAAGAGAAAGAATCTGGTCATAATCTGCCGGCATTTCCCCTTCATAGAGCTCCACGATCTGTCTGGCCGCTTTCTGCATATTACGCACACGATTGTAATACCCAAGTCCTTCCCACAGTTTCAGAAGCTTCTCCTCCGGCGCGTCCGCCAGATCCTGTATGGTCGGCAATGCGTCAAGGAAACGGGCATAAAACGGCTTTACTGCCTCTACCCTCGTCTGCTGCAGCATGATTTCAGATACCCACACATGGTAGGCTGTCGCATCCTTTCTCCACGGCAGATCCCGCTGCTCCTTCCGAAACCATGCAGTCAACGGCTCCGGCAGATGTTTTAGACGCTCCTGCGGTTTCTCTTCTTCCATCTCCTCCGGGAACCGGACCGGGATCTCCTGATCGATCCGGATCTCATCTTCTGTGACAATGCAGTCCCTTGCAATCAGGTGCACGCCCTTTTCCCTCGCTTTCCACAGTGCCCGTGCAAATTCCGGATGAGTATCCACATTCGGCAGGATCTCTTTCACACCTTTCATCTGAATCACGAAAAAAACATAAGCATCCCATCCTTCATCCACAGCACGCATCAGTTCTTCCAGATGCTTCACCGCCCGTTCGCTTGGCGCATCCGGGAATTTCGCTGTCTCTCCTTCTTTCAGGGTGACTCCTTTGACTTCAATCAGGATCTTCTTCTCTCTGGTCTCCACGCAGAAATCAATTCTGGAATTTCCATACTGATATTCCGGCTTGATCCGCACCATATCCGCGAAAAGGTTTCCTTCCCGGATCCACTCTCCCGCTGCCTTGTTCGGCACCTGAGAGTCCATGTTGATGATCTGACCGTCCTTTTTCACCGCGATCAGATCCCATTTCGTCTTCCGGTTCGGATTGTCCGAATGCTGCACGTACACTTCCGCATTCGGAAGCAGCAGCTCCCGGCATCGTCCTGTATTTTTGACGTGAACTGTCTCTGTCACTTCCTCCTGTCCCCTGATGCCGTTGACATAGGCAATAAACCGGTTCGGCCTCTCAAGAAAGACCGCCTTTTCTATCCCTGTATATTTCATGCGTTCTCCTCCGGACTGCTGCCTTCGTGAGCCTGCTGTCCTTTCTGGATCGCCTGATGCTCCTTGTCCAGCTCCTCATACAGTTCGATTGTGTTCCAGTATACATTCGTCGGTGTCAGAATCGCCTTGTGATCCACCTTTTTGATACCGTTTTTACGCATCTCAGCCAGCATCCTCTGAAGCTTCGCATCCGGCACGCCGGCAAACACCAGAATCTCATGCTCCGGAGCTTCTCCCTGAAATACTTCGTCTGACGGTTCAATTCCTTCCACTCCCGCCAGATATCCGAGCGGCTGAAGGAAATCCTTCTCTTCTACCATCCGGATTTTCAATTTCAACAGAAAGGCCGTCATCTGAATCCCTTTCATCTGTTTTTTATCTTTGAAATTCATTAATAAAATCGATTCTCTCATTATGATCTCCTTCTTTTTTTCTGTCCCTCTTACAGTAACACGAATCGGAAAAAGAAACAAGAAGCAGCCGCTTCCATCTATAGAAACGACTGCCTCTCCTTTTCATTTAAGATACAATCTTACGAAAGACCGGTTTCAATGCAGGGTAAATTTTCCGGAATTTCTGATAACATTCCTCATACTTCTCTGTCAGATCCTCATCCGGCTCCACGGTTTCCACCACTTTTACGAGTTTCGCGGCCGCTTCCTCAACACTTTCAAACTCACCGCATCCGACTGCCGCCAGAATTGCTCCTCCAAGCGCCGGCCCCTCCTCGCTTTCAATCACATCCACTTTCAGATTCATGATGTTGGCTACCATCTTTTTCCAGAGCAGGCTTTTTGCCCCGCCTCCGCAGATTTTCGTCCGTTCAATCTGAATTCCAAGATTTCTCGCCACTTCCAGAGAATCCCGCAGTCCGAATACAACACCTTCCAGTACCGCCTGCGTCATCTCTTCTCTCGTCGTGTCCATCGTCATCCCTGTAAATGTTGCCCGTGCCATCGGGTCATTGTGCGGGGAACGCTCTCCCATGAGATACGGAAGATAGAACACCTGATTTTCTCCCAGCTTTACGATCTTTTCCTGCTCTTTTGTAAACTCCGATGTTCCAAGAATATCTTGCATCCACCATTTATTACAGGATGCCGCGCTGAGCATGCAGCCCATCAAATGATAGTATCCATCCGCATGGGCAAAGGAGTGAAGCGCATTATACCGGTCTACCTGAAACTTCCGGCTGGAAATAAAGATGGTACCGCTCGTTCCGAGGGAAATATTGCACATTCCCTCGCCGACAGTTCCGGTTCCCACAGCCGCAGCCGCATTATCCCCGGCTCCCGCAATGATTTTCACGCTCTCCGGCAGTCCGAGTTTTTTAGCCTCCGCCTTTTTCAAAGTGCCGACCACATCATAGCTTTCATAAAGATCCGGCAACTGCTCCCTGCTGATTCCGCAGATTTCCATCATCTCTTTGGACCAGCACTTGTTCTTCACATCCATCAGAAGCATACCGGACGCATCCGAATAGTCGCTGCAAAACGTCCCGGACAGCCGGTACGCAAGGTAATCTTTCGGAAGCATGATTTTCCTGATCCGCGCAAACTTCTCCGGCTCATTTTCTTTCATCCAGAGAATTTTAGGCGCTGTAAATCCCGTAAACGCAATGTTGGCCGTATATGCAGACAGCTTTTCCCGTCCGATCACTTCATTTAAATAATCCGTCTCCTTTGTCGAACGGCCGTCATTCCAGAGGATCGCCGGACGGATTACCTCATCCTTCTCATCCAGCACGACCAGACCATGCATCTGTCCGCCAAAACTGATCCCTGCCACTTCCGACCTGTCCACATCTTTAGTCAGCTCCCGGATTCCCTCAATACTCTTCTCGTACCAGTCTTCTGGATTCTGCTCCGACCAGCCCGGATGCGGAAAGGAAATCGGGTATTCTCTGGAAACAATCTTCCGGATCTCTCCCTGTCCGTCCATCAGCAAAAGCTTCACCGCCGATGTTCCAAGATCCACACCAAGATATAACATAGGCTCTGCCTCCTTTTTCTCTTCCTATTTTCATTGGGGACGTGTTCCGGTGCATCGGAACACGTCCCCGTTAAACAAAAATGTTTAAGCGAATGGGTTTTCTGTTCTGTATCTTACGCCTTTTGGCTGGTTGTAGCCTATTTCGTCAACGTCGACACCGATGTATTTGAATACTTCGTACAGTTCTTTTCCGTAGTGTCCGAATGCGACTGCGCCGTGGTGCGGGTAGTTGCCTTCGATGAGGACGTGGCGGTAGAATCTTCCCATTTCCGGAATTGCGAAGATTCCAATGGATCCGAAGGATCTGGTTGCCACCGGAAGAACTTCTCCCTGAGCAATGTATGCGCGCAGTTTGTTGTCTGCGGTGCTCTGGAGGCGGTAGAATGTAATGTCTCCAGGTACGATGTCTCCTTCGAGTGTTCCCTGTGTCACCTCTTCCGGAAGGGTTCTTGCCATAATCATCTGATATTTCATCTCGCAGGAGGTGAGTTTTCCGGATGCGGTGTTGCCGCAGTGGAATCCCATGAATGTATCTTTCAGTGTATAGTCGTATTTTCCTTTGATGTCTGCTTCGTACAGATCTTTTGGTACGGTGTTGTTGATGTCAAGCAGCGTTACGGCATCCTGGCTTACGACGGTTCCGATGAATTCGCTGAGTGCTCCGTAAATATCAACTTCACATGATACCGGGATGCCCTGTGCGGTCAGACGGCTGTTGACGTAGCATGGCACAAAACCGAACTGTGTCTGGAATGCCGGCCAGCATTTTCCTGCGATGGTCACGTATTTTCTGTATCCTTTGTGATCCCGGATCCAGTCTTTTAATGTCAGTTCATACTGTGCAAGTCTGGTGAGGATTTCCGGTTTCTTGTTGCCTGCTCCGAGTTCTTCTTCCATTTCTTTTACAATGGCCGGAATCCGTTCGTCTCCCTCATGTTTGTTGAATGCTTCAAACAGATCCAGTTCGGAGTTTTCCTCGATCTCCACACCGAGGTTATAAAGCTGTTTGATCGGCGCGTTGCATGCAAGGAAATTCAACGGACGTGGTCCAAAGCTGATGATCTTCAGATCCTGAAGGGCAATCACAGCTCTTGCAATCGGCAGGAATTCGTGGATCATATCCGCGCAGTCCTCTGCATCGCCTACCGGGTACTCCGGAATATAGGCTTTGATATTGCGAAGTGCCAGGTTATAGCTTGCATTCAGCATTCCGCAATATGCATCTCCTCTTCCCTGGCAGAGATCATCTCCTGTTTCCTCTGCTGCCGCCACGAACATTTTCGGTCCATCGAAATGTTTTGCAAGAAGGGTCTCGGAGATTTCCGGTCCAAAGTTTCCAAGGTATACGCAAAGCGCATTGCATCCTGCTTTTTTAATATCCTCCAGTGCCTGTACCATATGGATTTCACTTTCCACGATGCACACCGGGCATTCATAAATATCTTCCGCATCATATTTTGCCGAGTAGGCTTTTACAAGGTTTTCCCTTCTTGTCACGGAAAGGCTCTCCGGAAAGCAGTCTCTGCTCACCGCAACGATTCCTAATTTTACTTTTGGCATATTCATTTCCAGACTCATCTTTTCTTCCTCCTGAATTTCGGCTCTGTTAAAATGATTATAGCAGTTCTTTTTTGTCCTTATCCACCAATAATTTAGCTAATCCATGGCACTTTTTTGTCTTTTTCGGTATTCGCTCGGAAGAATCCCGTACTTCTTCCTGAATTCCCTTGTAAATGCCTTCTGATTCGGGAAGCCGTGATTCATGGCGATCTCCCCGATGGTGTGATCCGTGTTGGCAAGTTCCTGAAAACCGTACTCTACCCGGACATCTTGGAGGAAAGTCTTATAATTTGTCCTGGCATATTTCTGGAACATGCGGGAAAGGTAGGACGGCGAGTAGCCGAAAATCTCTGCCACCGTCTCCAGGGACAGATCTTTTGTATAATTATCCCGGATATATCCGGTAATCATGGAAAGCCGGTTCAGCTTCCGGTAATGCCGGATCTCCTCCGGAAGAATCTCCTGTTTCCGGTACTTTGTGACCAGCAGATAAATCAGCATGAAAAAATCGCTCTGCACCTTCCACTCGTATCCGGTCTCTTTTATCTGAATGTCCCGGTACATGCTCTCCATCAGCTCCATAATCTTCTGATCCTGCCTTCTCGGACTGTGTGTAAAAAGAATCATTCCATCCTGAGCATAATAATTCCGAAATACATTCATGGGAATCTGCAGAACAATCGTATGATTTGGAAGGGGTGATACAACTGAATGAATCTCATTGGAATTCAGAAGAATAAATTCTCCCGGTTTCAGCGGATACTTCTCCTCATTGATAAAAAAGGTCAGCGTCCCTTCAAACACTGCAAAAATCTCGATGGAGCGGTGCCAGTGTTTCTCCCGCACATAATGTCCGTCTTTCCCTTCAAACCGGAACAGTTTAAACGGAAAGCCTTCATTTGGAATAATCAGTTCATGCTCATATCCCATCCTGTTTCTCCTTTCTGTTTTTGTATTCTGTCAAAACTGCGAAAGTGGATTCCATGCCCGGCGCATCAAATCCACTTTCTCCGTCTCGCATTATGATTTTAAGTAAAAATCAGGAAATATCCCAGCACAACGACACCCAGAATAATCCGGTAGTATCCGAACACGGTAAAGTCGTGCTTCTTAATGTATCCCATGAGGAATTTGATCGCAAAGACTGAAACGAGGAACGATACGACACATCCTGTCAGCAGAACCGCAATCTCATGTCCCGTATAATTGAATCCGAATTTGATCAGTTTCAGTCCGCTTGCCGCTACCATGGTCGGAATCGCAAGAAAGAAGGTAAACTCCGCTGCCACCGGTCTTGCCACACCAATCAAAAGGGCTCCCACGATTGTCGCACCGGAACGTGACGTACCCGGAACCATCGCAAGTACCTGGAAGCATCCGATTCCAAATGCGGTCCAGTAGGTGAGCTCTTTCAGCTTTGTCACTCCCGGTTTCCTGTGTTTGTTCCACTTTTCAATAACGATAAAAAGTACACCGTAAATGATAAGCATCAGGGAAATCACAACATAGTTGGACAGCTTTTCATCCACAATGTCATCGATGAACAGTCCGACTGCTGACGGAATGCACGCAACCGCCACCTTCATCCAAAGCTCTATCGTGTTCCACCGCTGTTTCGGCGTCTTCCGTGATGAAAACGGATTCAGCTTGTGAAAATACAAAACAATGACTGCAATCACCGACGCAAGCTGAATCACCACTTTAAACATATTTACAAATTCATTGCTGACACTCATATGCAGAAACTCTTCTGCCAGAAGCAGATGTCCGGTACTGCTGATCGGCAGCCACTCGGTAATTCCCTGTATGATTCCAAGTATAATCGAAATAATAATGTCCAATCTCTGAACCTCCCCTACCTCAGTACAAACTTCTCTATTGCCTTTGCCACGCCGTTCTCTTCGTTGGTAAGCGTAATATAATCCGCATGCTTTTTGACTTCCTCATGGCCGTTTGCCATGGCAACCCCGAATCCCACTGTCTGAAGCATCACCAGGTCATTGAGTCCGTCCCCGCAGGCCATAATCTCATCTTTTGTAATTCCAAGAAGCTTTCCAAGCTCCAGAAGCCCGTTTCCTTTATTGACACCTGCCGCATTGACTTCGACATTATTGACCAAAGCTCCGGTAACAGCAAGATTTGTCGTCTCTTTCAGCCGTCTCATTGCCTCTTTTCTCTCATCCAGATCTGCAAACACAGCCTGGATCTTATCCATTCCAAAGGAAAACTCCTTCATCTTGTCCCTGACATTGTCCACCCGTTTTCTCGTCTTCCTGATGTACTCACGCATGCCCGGCTCGGGATAATATTTTTCCACCTGTTCAATCGCGGCACGATTCGCGTACCCGACTCCGTCATAATAGACATCTCTCAGTGTGTCGTATTCTTCAAATATGTCCAACACTCTAGATGCATCTTCGTTGGACAAAAGATGCGAAAAAAGAAGCTTCTCTCCATCTTTTCTGTCATAGATTCTGGCTCCGTTTGCAGTCAGAATATACCGCATCCCCGGAAACTCTCTCATAAACTCCGGCACTCCGGACAGTGGCCGTCCGGTTGCCACAAGGACCGTTACCCCCTGACGGATCGCCTCTTTGAGTACTTCTTCTGAATATTTCGTCACCTTTTTCTCACTGTTGAGCAGCGTACCGTCCAGATCCAGCCCGATCATCTTAATCTCTCTCATAACCTGTCAATTCCTTTCTTTCTCTGGAATATTGATACAGCCGCTTTGTCAGCCTGTGCTCACTCTGCAGCCATCCCTGCTCCCCAAACTGAATCATGGACTGCACGGTCTTTCTATCCGACTTTGGCGCAAATAAAAGCAGATCCCTGGAAGGTGCCATGATCACCACATCATCCTGCAGCTTTTCCGTACAGACTTCCCAGACGTGACGCAGACACAGCGCACTTGCCTCGTGTACTCCGTCCGCAATCACGCCGAATCCTCCAAACAGGGTATTGGAAAAGACAAACTCCACATCCCTTGCCAGATTCTCGCAGGCAGTCCGGTAAATCTCTTCCGGTGTCATCCCTTCCGGGAGCATCGAATCTTTCAAAATTTCAAAAACCTCTTCTTCTTTCTGTATTACAAATACCGTCATCAGACCGTCCACAAAAGACAGAAGCGGGGTGTCTTCCGGCGAACAGCCCTCTTTCTCCCATCCGGCCGCATCCCCCGGGATTTCCCGCACCCATGGATAAATCCGGAGCCTGTATTCTTCAAACTCTGCTTCTTTTGTCCTGCTTCCCATTTTCGTTATCCTTTCTTCATAAATGACTCTTGGCCTACATAATTATTTATATTCTATCAAAATTTGATTAATTCCGCAATTTATAGTATACTCTATCTGTATTTAATTTTACGAAAGGATTCGGTATGATGAAAGCAAAACTTAAACCTTTACTGCGTGCATGTACTGCTTTTACCTGTGCCGCCGTTCTGATGGCTTCCCCTGTTCTTGTATATGCAGAGGATTCCGTAGCTGATCTGGAAAAGGAAACACAGGATCTCCAGTCCGAATTACAGGATTTGAATGAGCAGCTTTCTTCTATCAGCGGGGAAATCACCTCCCTTGCCGCGAAGATTGAAAGCACGAATAAAGAAGCCGAGCAGACAGAGCTTGATCTGGCTGCCGCACAGGTGAATGAAGATCTGCAGTATCAGTCGATGAAGAAACGTATTCAGTACATATATGAAAGCGGGAATGTTTCTTTTCTCGAAATTCTTCTTACTTCAGACAGCATGGGCGAATTTCTGAACCGTGTGGACTTTGTATCAAGCGTTACGGAATACGACCGTAAAATGCTCAAGCAGCTGCAGGATCTGCGTCAGGATATCGATCAAAAAGAGAAAAATCTGAAGAAACAAAAAGAAGAACTGGATGCCATGAAACAGCAGATGACATCCAAGCAGGCTGAATTGAATTCCCGGATTGAATCAACCAACGGACAGCTTACTGCTTCTTCCCAGGCACTTGCTGCTGCAAAGGCCGCTGAAGAAGCTGCAAAAAAAGCACTGGAAACGACAACAGACTCTTACAATGCAGCCGGTACGAGCGAACTCGAATCAGATACTTCTTCTGACAAAGACTCCGGCAAAAGCGAATCATCTTCTGACAATAAGCAGGAGGCATCTGCTCAGAAACCTTCGGATACCCAGAAGCCTTCCGGCGGAAATTCCTCCGGCAGCTCAAATAACAGCAGCAATAACAATACGTCTAATTCAGGAAATCAGAAGCCGCCGGCCGATAATTCAACTACCCAGAAGCCTTCTGCTCCTGCCGAAACAAGCGACCTCGTTCTGTTTGCGGCAATTCTGGAATGCGAGGCAGGCGGAGGCGGATACGACGGGCTTCTCGCTGTTGCTACCGTCATTATGAACCGTGTAGAGAGTCCAAGATATCCTAATACATTAAAAGGCGTCATTTACCAGAGCGGACAGTTTTCCCCGACCTGGAACGGAAGTCTCAGTAAAGTTCTGAACCGGGGACCAAGCTCCATCTGTTATCAGGTAGCAAGAGATGCCCTCAACGGCAAACGGCTTGCATCTGTCAGCGGATGTTATCAGTTCCGCGCCGCATCTACCGGTCACAGTGGAACTGTCGTAGGAGGAAATGTATTTTTCTAATAAGTTTCTGACAACACATCCTTGCTGACCCGGCATTACGCCGGCGGATTTTTAATACTTTGCATATGAAAACGCTATGCAGATCAGGATCTCTCCCGATTTCTGCATAGCGTTTCTTTTTTTCTTTATTCCTGCACCGGACCTCCTGCCTGTTCCGGTCTGCGATTCAGTATTTCCATAAACTCATCGCCGGTGATGGTTTCGTGTTCATAGAGATATTTTGCAATATCATGAAGCTTCATGATATTCTCCTCCAGAATTCTTCTTGCTTTCTCATGCTGTGTCCGTACAAGTTCAACTACCTTTTTATCAATGTAGGATGCTGTCTCATCGGAGCAGGCAAGGGATGCGTCTCCACCCAGATACTGATTGCTGATATGCTGAAGAGCCACCATATCAAACTCATCTGACATACCATACTGAGTAATCATTGCTCTTGCAAGCTTTGTCGCCTGTTCAATATCATTGGACGCTCCTGTGGAGCTGGAGTGGAAAATCAGCTCTTCCGCCGCACGTCCTCCTGTGAAGGTTGCGATTTTATTTTCCAGTTCCTCTTTTGACATCAGGAAATGCTCTTTCTCATCCACCTGCATCGTATATCCAAGCGCGCCGCTTGTCCTTGGAATAATCGTGATCTTCTGAACCGGCGCGGAATGGGTCTGCAACGCGGCCACCAGAGCATGTCCTACCTCGTGGTATGCCACCTGCAGCTTCTCCTTGTTGGACAGCACACGGGTCTTCTTCTCATATCCTGCGATAACTACTTCCACGCTCTCTTCCATGTCGGCCTGGGTCGCAAATTTCCTGTGCTCTCTTACCGCCTTTAAAGCAGCCTCATTGACAATATTGGCAAGCTCCGCACCGGAAGCACCTGCTGTCATCTTGGCAATCTCGTTAAAGTCCACATTATCAGCGATCTTGATCTTCTTTGCATGGACTCTCAGAATATCCGCTCTTCCCTGCATATCCGGAAGCTCAACCGGAATCCTCCGGTCAAAACGCCCCGGTCTTAACAGCGCCGGGTCCAGAGAATCCGGACGGTTCGTCGCCGCCAGAATCACAACACCTTTGGAACCGTCAAAACCATCCATCTCTGTCAGAAGCTGGTTCAGCGTCTGTTCCCGTTCGTCATTGCCGCCAATCTGTCCGTCCCTCTTTTTACCGATGGTATCGATCTCATCAATGAAGACGATACACGGCGCCTTCTCGTTCGCCTGTTTGAAGAGGTCACGCACTTTGGCAGCGCCCATTCCGACAAACATCTCTACGAACTCCGATCCGGAAATGGAGAAGAACGGAACATTTGCCTCTCCGGCTACTGCCTTGGCAAGCAGCGTCTTACCGGTACCAGGAGGGCCTACGAGAAGGGCTCCTTTCGGCATGGAAGCACCGATCTCTCTGTATCTTGCCGGATTATGAAGGAAATCAACGATCTCACTTAAAAGCTCCTTGGCCTCCTCCTCACCTGCCACATCCGAAAAGTGAATTCCGGAGTCGGACTGAACATAAATCTTGGCATTGCTCTTTCCCATTCCGAACGCCATGGAATTCGGCCCGCCCATCTTGCTTGCCATTTTTTTCGAAAGCCAGTTCCCGATAAACAGAAAGATGGCAATCGGAATAACGTAGGAAAGCAGCAGGCTCATCCATACCGGCATCTGCTCTTCGATATTCTGGGAGAATTTCGCTCCCGCATCATGAAGACGCTCCACCAGTCCGGGATCATTCATCACACCGGTCTTGTAGACATGTTCCTGATTCTTGTCCGTAAAAACGATTTCTGTATCCTGAACCTCCACAAGTCCAATCTCTTTATTTTCTGTCATCGTCATAAATGTACCGTAATCGACTTCTTCCGTCCTCTGCTCCAGTATGTTCGGGAACAACAGCCCGTTCAGCAGAAGGATGACTACCGCAACCACGAGCGCATATATGATAAAAGGTTTTCTAGGTGATTTAACTTCTTTCATTGCGTATCTCCCTTCATTTTCTTGTTTTAGTATAGCATGGCGTCTGTGTAGAAACCATGGAAGAAATCTAAAGCTTTTCTAAAAAAAGTATATACTTTCTTACCACTTTATAACAACTTTTCATAGGCATAGCGCAGATCTCCGGTTACAAGCCAGATCCATCCACAGTAGGAAAAACCGTTCTTTTTCAACCAGTTCTGCATGATCCGGTTGTCCGGATGCGTATCAATCCGAATACTCCCGGCTCCATGTTCTCTGCCCAGATCCTCGGCTTTTTTCAAAAAACTGCCGGCTGTTCCGCGCCTTTTGTAATCGCTGTGTGTCGCGATTCTGTGAATGACGACATAGTCCGCATCCGGTCCCGTCAACCATTCTCCTTTCTCTATCTTTTCATATGTACTCTCTCTTTCAGGAGAAAGCACCGCTGTACCGATCAGTCTCCCCTCTTCTTCTGCCACGTAGCTCTGTCTCTTCCGGATATCTCCCAGAAGAACTTCTTTGTTTGGATAGCCATCCTGCCACTGATTGATCCCGCTCTCTTTAAAAAGCTTTTGAGCCATCCTGATAATTTCCATGACCTGTTTCAGATCCTCCTTTTTTGTTTCTCTGATTATCATATTTCGTCCCTCTTTTATGTCTTTCCATTTTATCACGTTTTTCCTCCGGATAAAACCAGTCTTTCTAAAGGTCCCGACCGAAATAAATACGCCGGACCCGCAAGGTCCGGCGTGTGTAAATTCATAATCATTTACTGATAATCGAAGATATCGATCCATTTCATAAGGAAATCTTGTTCCATCGTATGTTTCTTTGTAAGCTGTGCTGCCGCAACGATCGGAAGCCACTGCTGTACGTACTGTTTTGCCGTATCGCTCTTCCTGCAGAACAGATCCATGTATTTGTCAGCGAGCTTCTGATCCTTCAGTGCAAACAGAAGGTAGGTCATGGCTGCATCCGCACTTGCGTTTCCCTGTGTGGCATGAGCCCAGTCAACCACATAGAGGGATCCGTCTTCTCCTACGATCACGTTGCTTGGATTGAAATCACCATGGCATACTTTGTGATGCTTTGGCATGCTGTCCAGTCTTGTCAGGAGTTCATATCTGGTCGTAGCATCCACCACATCTTTCAGACTGTTGATCTGGCGGTTCAGTTTGTCTTTGAGTTTTCCTAAAAGCGGTGCTGTCTTGCTGTGAATCTCAAGCTGAAGATCCACAAACTGCTCCATGTACTCGTCCATCTTATCCGGATTTTCCTGCATCAGCTCTTCGAGTGTCTTTCCCTCTTTATAATCAATGACAAGTGCCCATTTTCCATCAATTTCATTTACACTTTTTACCTTTGGAATATTTAACCCTGTCGCCTCGACTCTTGCCTGATTGAGCGCTTCATTAAATACATCTTCCTTTGGATGAGATGGTTCAAAAACTTTCGCGATCCCCTCGTCGCAACGGTATACTTTTTTGTATGGGCGTTCTACGATTACATTTTCCAGTTTCATAAGATTACCTCCTGTCTGTCAAAACTGATCTTCGATTTATCCTTATTATACCATAACATTCTTATATTGGTAAATTTTTTAACAAACTTTTCGTTATTTTATATATTGACTGCACATTTTATACGATTTTTTTACAAAATATGCAAGGTGCGCAATTCCTGCCACACCTTGCATATGAAGTACGAATATCATTTAGTTGCCGTAGTAGGATTTCAGGTAAAGCTCTTTGATTTCGCTCATCAGCGGGTATCTCGGGTTTGCTCCTGTACACTGGTCATTGAATGCCTGTTCTACCATTTCATCCAGTGTAGCGAGGAAGTCTTCTTCTTTGATGCCCCATTCTTTGATCGTTTTCGGAATTCCGATTGCTTTCTTTAATTCTTCCAGTTTTTCACAGAATAATTCTACTGTCTCTGCATCATCTTTGCCGCAGATTCCTGCAAATCTTGCCGCCTCAGCATATCTTGCCTGAGCGTGCGGATACTGGTACTGTGAGAATGTTCCCATCTTAACCGGTACTTCTGCAGCATTGTAGCGGATTACGTTTGTCAGAAGCAGCGCATTTGCCACACCGTGCGGAATGTGGTGGAACGCACCAAGTTTGTGAGCCATGGAGTGGTTCAGTCCAAGGAATGCGTTGGCGAATGCCATACCTGCCATACAGGAAGCGTTTGCCATCTTCTCTCTCGCAATCGGGTCTGCTGCTCCCTTTTCATAAGCTGCCGGTAAGTAGTCAAATACTGTCTTGATTGCCTTTAATGCAAGACCGTCTGTATATTCTGTAGCCATGATGGATACATATGCCTCGATCGCATGTGTCATAACGTCGATACCGGATGCACTTGTCAGTCCTTTCGGCTGTGTCATCATGTTGTCAACATCAACGATCGCCATGTTTGGAAGTAATTCGTAGTCAGCCAGAGGCCATTTTACACCTGTGTCAGCGTCTGTGATGATCGCAAACGGTGTCACCTCGGAACCTGTACCTGAAGAAGTCGGGATTGCTACAAAGTAAGCTTTCTCTCCCATCTTAGGGAATTTGTATACTCTCTTACGGATATCCATGAAGTCCATAGCCATGTCTTCAAAGTTTGCTTCCGGATGTTCATACATTACCCACATGATCTTTGCTGCGTCCATTGCGGATCCGCCGCCGAGTGCGATGATTGTATCCGGCTCGAATGCTCTCATCTGGTCTGTACCTTTGAGTGCGCACTGTAAAGTCGGGTCCGGTGCCACTTCGTAGAAGCATGTATGCTGAATTCCCATCTCATCGAGTTTCTCTTCGATCGGTTTTACATAACCATTTTTGTATAAGAATGTATCAGTAACGATAAATGCTTTCTTCTTGTGCATCTCTGTTCCGAGCTCGTCGAGAGCCACCGGCATACATCCTTTTTTAAAGTAAACTTTTTCAGGTGTTCTGAACCAAAGCATATTCTCTCTCCTCTCGGCAACTGTCTTAATGTTGATCAGATGTTTCACTCCTACGTTTTCGGATACGGAGTTGCCTCCCCAGGATCCACATCCAAGTGTCAGAGACGGAGCAAGTTTGAAGTTGTATAAATCACCGATACCACCCTGGGAAGAAGGTGTGTTGATCAGGATACGGCAGGTCTTCATTGCTGCAGCATGTTTAGCCATTTTTTCTTTCTCTGCTGTATTGACGTACAGGGAAGAAGTATGTCCATATCCACCGTCTGCAACAAGCTGCTCTGCCTTTGCGATAGCCTCGTCAAATGTCTTCGCTTTATACATTGCAAGTACCGGAGAAAGTTTCTCATGAGCAAATTCTTCAGAGATATCTACGGATTCTACTTCACCGATCAGGATCTTTGTATTTTCAGGAACGTCTACTCCTGCAAGTTTTGCAATTGTGTATGCGCTCTGTCCTACGATCTTCGCATTCAGGGCACCGTTGATAATGATCGTTTTTCTTACTTTTTCGATCTCATCCTTCTTTAAGAAGTAGCATCCGCGATAAGCGAATTCTTTCTTTACTTCTTCGTATACACTCTCCAGAACAGTTACGGACTGTTCAGAAGCACAGATCATACCGTTATCAAACGTTTTAGAATGAATGATGGAGTTTACAGCAAGTTTGATGTCTGCTGTCTCATCAATAATTGCCGGTGTATTTCCTGCACCTACTCCAAGTGCCGGTTTTCCGGAGGAGTATGCAGCTTTTACCATTCCAGGGCCGCCTGTAGCGAGGATAATATCAGCATCTCTCATGACTTCATTTGTCAGTTCCAGAGACGGAACATCGATCCATCCGATAATGCCTTCCGGAGCACCTGCTTTGACAGCTGCGTCAAGCACAACTTTGGCTGCCGCAATCGTACATGCTTTTGCACGTGGATGCGGGCTGATAATGATTGCATTTCTTGTCTTTAACGCAATCAGTGTCTTGAAGATTGCTGTAGATGTCGGGTTTGTCGTAGGAATAACAGCGGCAATCAGACCGATTGGCTCTGCAATCTTTTTGATTCCGTATGCCGTGTCTTCTTCGATCACACCGCATGTCTTTGTATTTTTATATGCATTGTAAATATATTCAGCCGCATAGTGATTTTTAATAATCTTATCTTCGACAACGCCCATTCCGGTTTCTTCCACTGCCATCTTTGCCAGCGGGATACGAGCCTTGTTAGCTGCCATTGCTGCTTCAAAAAAGATCTTATCGACCTGTTCCTGTGTAAAAGTAGCAAATACCTTCTGAGCTTCTTTCATTGCTTTGATTTTTTCAATAAGAGCTTCCACATTGTCAATAATTGCTGGTGCTTCTTTTTTCTTTGTCGCCATGCTTATCTTCCTCCTAAACTCTAAAACGTTTTTATCGTTTCACTGTGCTTAGTATAGTTCATCGTTAATTATTTGTCAATTCATTTTTGATAATTTTTTAACGAAGAAAACTCTTTCTACTTTTTGCATAAACGAATGCCTGATTTTATGATTGTCTTCGTCATTTTTCCGATTACTTTATGACTGTAACTCATTTCTAAAACATAAAAAACGGCTTTCCATAAAAGGAAAACCGTTTATGTTCTCAATATTAAACTAACTCGATGAATACTTCCATCGCAGCGTCACCTTTACGCTGTCCAATCTTTACGATTCTTGTGTAACCACCGTTACGTCCTTCGTATTTCGGAGCGATCTCTGTGAATAATTTTTCAACAAGATCTACTTCCTTCGGAGCTTTCTTCTTTCCGTCTACAACTTCTTTAACCGGAACGAGAACTTTCAGCATCTGGCGGCGTGCATGCAGTCTGGATGGAAGATCTTTTTTGATCTTCTTCTCAACTTCATCGTAAACGGTTACTTTCTTTCCGTCTACAACTTCTTTCACGCGCTTTCCGTCAGCATCTTTACGTGCAACTTTTGCTGTTACAGTTACTTCTTCGAAGTTATCTTTTTCTTTTACAGCCATTGCAATCAGACCTTCAGCGATTTTGCGGATTTCTTTCGCTTTCGCTTCTGTTGTTCTGATTCTTCCATGATTTAAAAGAGCTGTAACCTGATTTCTTAACAGAGCCTTTCTTAAATCACTTCTTCTTCCAAGCTTTCTATACTTTGCCATTGTTCTTTTCCTCCATTATTTACATCTGATTATGCATCTTCGGGCTTACTAGTCAAATGCCCTGCCGCGCACATCGGGCTTACCGGCAGGAAATTATCTTATTCTCTATTCCTCTCCCTGGCTGAGTTCGAGGCCGAGTTCTTTCAATTTTGCTAACACTTCTTCTAAAGACTTACGTCCCAGATTACGTACTTTCATCATATCCTCAGGAGTTCTGTTTGTCAGCTCTTCCACGGTATTGATTCCAGCTCTCTTCAGGCAGTTGTAAGAACGAACAGAAAGTTCCAGCTCATCGATACTCATCTCAAGAACTTTTTCTTTCTCATCATCTTCTTTTTCGATCATCACTTCAGCAGCCTGAGCCACTTCGGAGAGATCAATAAAGAGCTTCAGATGTTCGTTTAACACTTTTGCCGCAAGGCTGACTGCCTCATCCGGAAGCAGGGTACCGTTTGTATATACATCCAGCGTCAGCTTATCGTAGTCTGTAATCTGTCCGACACGAGTATTCTGTACAGTCAGATTTACACGCTCTACAGGAGTGTAGATAGAATCAATCGGGATCACGCCGATCGGAAGATCTTCCTTCTTGTTCTTATCCGAGCTTACATAACCTCTTCCTTTTGTGATGGTCAGCTCCATGTAAAGCTTGCTGTCTGCTCCACCGTTCAGTGTAGCAATGACAACATCCGGATTCATGATTTCAATATCAGAATCCACCTGAATATCAGCGCCTGTTACAACGCCTTCTCCTTCAAATTCGATATAAGCTGTTTTTGGTTCGTCTGTTTCTGAAGTGTTTTTAATCGCCAATGTCTTCAGATTCATGATAATCTCAGTAACGTCTTCCTTCACTCCCGGAATGGAACTGAATTCATGAAGTACACCATCGATCTTTACCTGGCTAATTGCAGCTCCAGGCAGAGAGGACAGCATAATTCTTCTCAGACTGTTTCCGAGTGTTGTTCCGTAGCCTCTTTCCAGCGGCTCCACAACAAATCTGCCGTATCTTTTATCTTCTGACATTTCTGTGATTTCGATATTCGGTTTATTAAAATCAAACACTATAAGTTCCCTCCTGCTATCAGCACGTTTTACGGGTTATTATTTAGAATATAATTCGACGATCAGCATTTCATCAACCGGTACATCGATCTCATCGCGTGTCGGAAGTTCCTTTACTGTTCCTTTTAAGCTTTCTGCATCTACATCTAACCATGCCGGTACAAGACGTCCTGCTGTTACCTCAAGGATATCTTTATATCTCTGAGAACCTTTGCATTTCTCTTTGATTTCGATTACATCGCCGGCCTTTACAAGGTAGGACGGAATGTTCACCTGCTTGCCGTTTACGAGTACGTGCTTGTGATCAACGATCTGTCTTGCTTCGCGTCTTGTTCTGGCAAATCCCATACGGAAGATGATGTTGTCAAGACGTGTTTCAAGAAGGATCATCAGGTTTGTACCTGTCATACCGTTCATCTGTTTTGCTCTCTTGTAGTAGTTACGGAACGGTTTTTCTAATACGCCGTAGATGAATTTTGCTTTCTGCTTTTCACGTAACTGAAGTGCATACTCGCTCATTTTTCTATTAGATCTTTTTAACTGTCTTTTGGACTTTTTATCAATTCCTAAATAAATCGGATCCATTCCGAGGGAACGGCATCTTTTCAGAACCGGAACTCTATTTACTGCCATGCTCTTTTCCTCCTAATTAGACTCTTCTACGTTTTGGTGGGCGGCAACCATTGTGTGGTACCGGAGTTACATCTTTGATGCTTGTTACATCAATTCCGCATGCCTGAAGCGCACGGATTGCTGCTTCTCTTCCTGAACCTGGTCCCTTTACCATAACGTCTACTGATTTCAGACCATGTACTAATGCTGCCTTAGCTGCCGTCTCAGCTGCCATCTGTGCTGCATATGGAGTAGATTTCCTTGAACCTCTAAATCCCAGACCGCCGGCACTTGCCCATGATAAAGCATTTCCCTGTGCATCTGTCAGAGTAACGATTGTGTTATTGAAAGATGACTGAATATGTGCCTGTCCATGTTCAACGTTTTTCTTGACACGTTTTTTTGTTACTTTCTTTGCAACTTTCTTTGCCATTTAAACTAACCTACTTTCTTGAATATTGTGTACTATTTCTTCTTATTTGCTACTGTTCTCTTCGGACCTTTTCTTGTTCTGGCATTTGTCTTTGTCTTCTGTCCACGAACCGGAAGTCCTTTTCTATGACGGATTCCTCTGTAGCATCCGATTTCCTGTAATCTCTTGATGTTCATAGCGATCTCTCTTCTAAGATCACCTTCAACAACCTGAGTTTCATCGATAACAGAGCTGATTCTCTTAACTTCTTCGTCTGTCAGATCTCTGCATCTTGTGTCAGGATTTACTCCTGCTTCTGTTAAGATACGGTTGGAACTTACTCTTCCGATTCCGTAGATGTAAGTCAGACCGATTTCTACACGTTTGTCTCTTGGTAAGTCAACACCTGCAATACGAGCCATACTTGTTTTCCTCCATTTTTACATGTTTTGTTTCATATTGTCTTTAACTGGGGCATACCGTATTTGACGGAATACTGATGTGCCCAGGCATATCCGGTATGTTAAATATGCCCTTTCCGGCAACCTTTGGGTTCATGACTGCCGGTATTAGAAGCAATATACAATGGCCCATCCTGCGGTGCCTTGTATATTTAAAATAGCGCTACACACCGCCTGGCGTGTCACACTATCAGCCGCCTAATTCATGTTCCAAATCACTGCTTTGTCAGCCTGATTAGCCCTGACGCTGTTTGTGCTTCGGATTTTCGCAGATAATTCTGATACTGCCTTTTCTCTTGATAACTTTGCATTTTTCGCAAATCGGTTTTACTGATGATCTAACCTTCATGTCAAATCCTCCTTTCATACCTTGTAAACCTACTGTTGCTGCCGTTTGTGCGGACTTCGCCCACGAACGGCATCTAATATTATAGTTTTTCTCTCTTCAAAAGTCAATACTTTTTTTATTTATCTCTCCAGATAATTCTTCCTTTAGATAAATCATACGGTGAAAGCTCCAGAGTTACTTTGTCACCCGGTAAGATTTTGATAAAATTCATGCGGAGCTTTCCACTGATGTGTGCAAGCACCTGGTGTCCGTTTTCCAGTTCTACCTGGAACATTGCGTTTGGCAGTTTCTCAACAACAGTTCCTTCAATTTCGATTACGTCAGCCTTTGACATGCTGTTCCTCCTTTTTGAATCCCTTTTACATGTGTTCTTTCTGATATTTTTTTATGAATGAACGGATGGAAATATCCGTCATTTCCTTCTCCTCCAGCTTTTCTTTGATCAGCTGGACATGCATGACTTTCTTTGCTTTCGGTCTTGCCATAGTCCGGATCTCCCCGTCCGAAAGCAGAAGCATCTGATCTCTTTCTTCTATTATAATATAAAGCTTTCCTTTGTCATGCCCTGCAAGTGATCTCACAAGCATTCCCGGTTCATAACTTAACATCTAAGTCTCCTCTTTGCCCTCTTCTTCTGACAGCGTCAGAATTTTCGGTTCTCCCTCTGTAATCAGAATGGTATTCTCGTAGTGTGCAGAAGGCTTCCCGTCTTTTGTCACCACAGTCCAGCCATCCCTCATCCATTTGACATCCGCTGTCCCAAGATTAATCATCGGTTCAACCGCAAGAGTCATTCCTGCTTTCAGCTTCAGACCTCTGCGCGGCATTGCAAAATTCGGGATCTGCGGATCTTCATGCAGTTTCGTTCCGATCCCGTGGCCGCAGAGTTCCCTGACCACTCCATAGCCGAACTTTCCGGCGTATGTTCCGATTGCGCGGGAGATGTCATACAGATGATACCCCTCTTTTGCATATTTCATACCTTCAAAGAAACTTTGCCTCGTCACTTCCACGAGTTTTCTGACTTCTTCTCCCGCATCTCCCAGTATGTGCGTCCTGGCAGCATCGGAATGATAGCCTTTGTAAATAACCCCTGCATCCAGAGAAACGATATCTCCTTCTCTTATGATTCTGTGCCGGTCCGGAATTCCATGTACGACTTCCTCATTGACAGATACACAGATCGAAGCCGGATATCCATTATAACCGAGGAAGGAGGGAGTGCATCCGTAACTTCGGATGATCTCCTCCCCCAGATGATCAATATCAGCGGTTGACATCCCCGGCCGGATTCCCTTTCCAAGCTCCCTGTGAACTTCTCCAAGAATTCTTCCGGCTTCCGTCATCAACTCTATCTCGCGGGCTGATTTGATTTTCACGGACATTTTTATTCTCCAAGAATTTTTACAATTGCTGCGAATACGTCGTCAATGTCGACTGTTCCGTCTACTTCACGCAGAATACCTGCATTGTTGTAGTAGTCAATCAGCGGCTGTGTCTGCTCATGGTATACGTTCAGGCGCTTCTGAACTGTTTCCGGTTTGTCGTCATCTCTCAAAATCAGCTCTTTACCGCAAACATCGCAGATATTCTCCTGTTTCGGCGCAGCATAGACAATATGGTATGTAGCTCCACATCCGACACACGCTCTTCTTCCGCCCATACGGTTTACAATATTCTCATCCGGAACATCTACATCAATTGCATAATCCATTTTTTCACCAAGTGCGGCAAGTGCCTTGTCAAGAGCCTCTGCCTGCGGAATTGTACGCGGAAATCCGTCGAGTACATATCCGTTTTTGCAGTCATCCTGTTTTACACGGTCAATTACAAGATCTACTGTCAGTTCGTCCGGCACAAGAAGTCCCTGATCCATGTATTCTTTTGCTTTTTTTCCAAGTTCTGTTCCCTCTTTAATATTTGCCCGGAAAATGTCTCCCGTGGAAATGTGAGGAATCTGGTATTTTGCCGCGATCTTCTTTGCCTGGGTTCCTTTACCTGCCCCCGGTGCACCTAACATAATTACTTTCATACTGCGTACCTCCATATTATCTCTTTATAGAACTTTAACTCGCGAAAAAATTTTCCGCGAGCTAAAATCATCAGGTATTTAAAAATCCTTTGTAATTACGAACAAGCATCATGGATTCGACTTTCTTGATTGTTTCCAGAACGACACCTACGATAATAATCATGGATGTTCCTCCGAAAGAAACATTTGCACCGAATACTCCGTTGAAGAAGAACGGAATAATCTGTACAATTACAAGACCGCACGCTCCGATGAAAATGATATAATTCAGGATCTTTGTCAAATATTCGACCGTCGGTTTTCCTGGTCTGATACCAAGGATAAAACCTCCGCTTTTTTTCATATTGTTTGCAATTTCCATCGGATTGAATGTAATACTCGTATAGAAATATGCAAAAAATACTGTCAGGAGGATATATACAATTAATCCCCATGAATACTGAAGATTTGATGGATCACACCAGTTGTTTGAATTCAGGCCTCTCAGTATTTCACTTCCGATACCGTCCCCGTCTCCTTTTCCAAGGAAAGAAGCGATGACAACAGGGAACTGCATCAGAGAAGATGCGAAGATAACCGGGATTACTCCTGCTGTGTTAACCTTCAGTGGAATATTGGTAGACTGCCCGCCTATTGTTTTTCTTCCGACAACCTTCTGAGAATACTGTACCGGAATCTTCCGAACCGCATCCTGCAGAATGATAACAAAAACAATCACTACAAGCAGAATCAACAGGATAATAACAGCCGCGAGAGCTGCATTAGCAAGACTTTTACCGCTTATAAACTGACTGTATAACGTCACGAAGTCCTGTGGAATTCTGGAGAGAATGTTGATCAGAAGTACGATGGAAATACCGTTTCCAACACCTTTTTCTGTAATACGTTCACCAATCCACATCAACAAAGTAGAACCGGCTGTCAGTGTCATGATGACAACAGCTGCATTCACAAAATTAAACTCTACAAGAAGACCCTGACGTCCAAATCCAATTGCCATTGCAGCAGACTCGATTAATGCGAGCGCAACTGTAAGATAACGCGTAATCGCCGTCATCTTCTTTCTTCCTTCTTCTCCTTCTTTCTGGAGCTCTTCCAACTTCGGAATCGCAATTGTAAGAAGCTGAACGATAATTGAGGAAGTGATGTACGGCGTAATGCTCAACGCAAAAACGGACATCTGGGTAAAGGAACCTCCGGTAAATGCATCAAAAAAGTTAAATGCATCTCCGGTCTGGCTCGCAAAAAAGTTCTGGATGTATGTCGGATCCACCCCCGGTGTCGGGAGTTCGGATCCGAGTCTTACAACAATCAGCATCAAAAATGTGAAGAACAGTCTCTGTCTGATCTCTTCAACCTGAAATGCCCTACGGACTGTCTGAAGCAATTAGATCACCTCTGCTTTTCCACCAAGAGCCTCAATTTTAGCTTTTGCGCCTTCGCTGAAAGCATTAGCCTGAACTGTAAGCTTTTTGGTTAACTCTCCATTTCCAAGAATCTTAACGCCATCTTTCGGGTTCTTAATGATTCCTTTTTCGATTAAAGCTGCTACTGAAACAACTGCATCATTTTCAAATGCTTCTAATGCGCTTACATTGATACCAACGATTTCCTTTGTGTTTCTGTTTGTGAAACCTCTCTTCGGAATACGTCTGTATAATGGCATCTGTCCACCTTCAAATCCCGGTCTTGTTGCTCCGGAACGTGCTTTCTGACCTTTGTGGCCTTTTCCGGCTGTCTTACCATTTCCAGATCCGTGTCCACGGCCTCTTCTGAAATTATCGCTGTGTTTTGAACCATCAGCTGGTCTTAAATTTGATAAGTCCATTATGACACCTCCTTATCTGATATTAAGCTTCTTCTTCCACTTTTACTAAATGTCTTACCTGCTGTACCATACCTCTTGTTGCAGCATTGTCCGGAAGTACAACTGTTTTGTGCATCTTCTTTAAACCTAATGCTTCAACTGTTTTTTTATGCTTCGGAATGGCACCGATTGTTGATTTCACTAATGTGATTTTCAAATTTGCCATGTTAACCGTCCTCCTTAGCCTACGATCTCTTCAATAGATTTGCCGCGAAGTCTTGCAACGTCCTCCGGTGTCTTTACATTCTTCAGGCCGTTCAGAGTAGCGAGTACTACGTTCTGTTTGTTGTTGGAACCTAAAGATTTTGTACGGATATTCTTGATTCCTGCCATCTCGATCACGGCACGGGCCGGACCGCCGGCAATAACTCCGGTACCTTCCGGAGCGTTTTTCAGAAGTACTGTTGCGCTTCCGAATTTTCCATACATATCATGAGTGATACTTTCTTCATCATTCAGTGCAACTGTGATGATGTTTTTCATTGCGTCTTCTTTTCCTTTGCGGATTGCTTCCGGAATTTCTGCCGCTTTACCTAAACCTGCACCAACATGGCCTTTTCCATCGCCGACAACTACTAAAGCTGTGAATCTGAAGTGACGGCCACCTTTAACAACTTTGGTTACACGTTTAATTGATACTACTTTTTCATTTAACTCTAACTGACTAGCATCAATGTGATTACGTCTCATCTGTGTTTTCCTCCTCAACTTCTAGAATTCCAGTCCAGCTTCTCTAGCTGCGTCTGCTAATGCTTTGACTTTTCCCTGATATATAAAGCCGCCTCTGTCAAAGACAACTTCCTTGATTCCTTTTTCCAGAGCTTTCTTAGCAATAACCGTTCCAAGATATGCTGCTGCTTCTACATTGTTGGTTTTTTCCAGTTCTGCTTTCACGTCCTTCTGAAGAGTGGAAGCTGATACCAGAGTGTTTCCAACTGTATCATCGATGATCTGAGCATACATATGATTGTTGCTTCTGAATACAGCAAGACGTGGTCTTTCAGCTGTACCGCTGAAACGGTTGCGTAACTTTCTATGCTTGTTTAAACGAACTTCGCTTCTTGATTTTTTGCTAACCATTTTCACACTCTCCTTACTTATTTCTTACCAGTTTTACCAACTTTACGTCTGATAACTTCATCAGCATACTTGATACCTTTGCCCTTGTAAGGTTCCGGTCTTCTCTTGTCTCTGATTTCAGCTGCGTATTGGCCAACTTTTTCTTTGCTGATACCTTTAACAATGATTTTGTTCTGTCCTTCAAGTACAGTTTCAATTCCTTCCGGATCTTCCATCTCTACCGGATGAGAGTATCCAAGGCTTAATGTAAGTTTCTTTCCGGCTTTTGCCGCTCTGTAACCAACACCGTTTACTTCAAGAACTTTCTGGTATCCTTCAGTTACACCGATCACCATGTTGTTGATCAGCGTTCTTGTAAGACCATGTAAAGATTTCATTTTCTTTAAGTCGTTCGGTCTTGTAACCACGATTGTATTGTCTTCTTTTTTGATTTCCATTTCAACTGGAAGTTCTCTTACGAGAGTTCCTTTTGGACCTGTTACAGTCACTTTATTGTTCTCTGCAATTTCTACAGTTACTCCTTCCGGGATTGCAACCGGAAGTCTTCCGATACGTGACATAACGTATACCTCCTACACTTAAATTTTCGGAACGGACCTGATCCGCTCTGTTTTCAGTTTCATGGGGATCATATCCCTATATACATGCCTCGCTCCGTGCACCTAAGCTCAAACTTCGCCTGCGGCTCGTTTTCGCTAACGCTTGGGAGCAGCCTTCACACTAACCTCGCACTGCGCTTGCGCTTGTGCTCGCCAAGTGTTCAGTGCTTACCATACGAAGCAGAGTACTTCTCCGCCAACACCGAGTTTTCTTGCTTCTTTGTCTGTTACTACACCCTGGTTTGTGGAGATGATTGCTGTTCCAAGTCCACCAAGTACTTTCGGGAGCTCTTCCTTGCCTGCGTATACACGAAGACCCGGTTTAGAGATTCTCTTTAATCCTGTAATAACTTTTTCGTTCTTATCAGCGCCGTATTTTAATGTAATTCTGATTGTTTTGAAGCTTCCTTCATCAATCAGATCATATTTTGTAATATATCCTTCGTTTACAAGGATGTCTGCGATAGCGACTTTCATTTTGGAAGCCGGTACATCTACTGTATCATGTTTTGCAGTGTTTGCGTTACGAATTCTTGTAAGCATATCTGCGATTGGATCACTCATAGTCATTTTCAATTTCCTCCTTATGGAATGGTTCATTTTGTTTCCTGACTGCGGATATCCTTTTTCAAGGAGTTCTCCGGAACATGCCGGAGAGCAGCCTTTCGCCCCGCACATCCCGGTCAGGGATGAGCGTAAAGCAGTTAACGGGCCTACCAGCTTGCTTTCTTTACTCCCGGAATTTCTCCTTTGTAAGCTAATTCACGGAAGCAGATACGGCAAATACCATATTTTCTTAAATATGCATGCGGACGGCCGCAGATTTTACAGCGATTGTATTCTCTTGTGGAGAATTTCTGTTTGCGCTGCTGTTTGATTTTCATTGCTGTCTTTGCCATGATTTTCCTCCTTTACTACTTTGCGAATGGCATGTTGAACTGTTTCAGTAATTCACGAGCTTCTTCGTCTGTCTTTGCAGTTGTTACGAAGATTACGTCCATACCGCGAACTTTGTCAACCTTATCGTATTCGATTTCCGGGAAAATCAGCTGTTCTTTGATTCCAAGGGCATAATTTCCTCTTCCGTCAAATGCGTTCGGATTTACACCTCTGAAGTCACGTACACGAGGAAGTGCAAGGTTGATCAGACGATCAACGAACTCGTACATTTTTTCACCTCTTAATGTAACTTTACATCCGATCGGCATACCCTCTCTGATTTTGAAGTTAGCCACGGACTTTTTAGCCTTTGTTGTAACTGCTTTCTGACCTGTGATTGTCTCCATGTCAGCAATAGCAGATTCCAGAAGTTTGTGGTTTTCTTTAGCTTCACCTACGCCCATGTTGATAACAACTTTGTCGAGCTTCGGTACTTCCATAATGTTTTTATATCCAAATTTCTTGATCAGAGCGTCTACGATCTCGTTCTGATACTGTTCTTTTAATCTACTCAAAGCGCTGGACCTCCTTTCTCGAATTAATCAATCACTTCGCCTGTTGATTTAGCGTAACGTACTTTCTTGTCTCCGTCCATCTTGAAACCTACTCTTGTAGCTTTTCCCTTGTGAACGTACATTACGTTAGATGCATCAATAGGTCCTTCCTGATGGATGATGCCGCCTTCCTGATTAGAAGCACTTGGTTTTGTGTGCTTTGTCAGCATGTTGACACCCTCTACCAGAACTCTTCCGTTCTTTCTATCAACGGAAATTACTTTGCCTTCTTTGTCTTTATCTTTTCCAGCGATAACTTTAACAGTGTCGCCTTTTTTAATTTTCATAGTTGACATTCTCAGGTACCTCCTTATAATACTTCCGGAGCCAGAGATACGATCTTCATGAACTGTTTCTCACGAAGTTCTCTCGCAACTGGTCCAAAAATACGAGTTCCTCTTGGGTTCTTGTCGTCTCTGATAATAACAGCAGCATTTTCATCGAATTTGATGTAGGAACCATCTTTACGACGTGCGCCTTTTACTGTACGAACAACGACAGCCTTTACAACGTCACCTTTTTTAACAACGCCGCCTGGTGTTGCGTCTTTAACAGAAGCAACGATCACATCTCCGATATTTGCATATCTTCTTGTAGAACCGCCCATAACACGGATACAAAGTAATTCTTTAGCACCTGTGTTATCTGCTACTTTTAATCTGCTTTCTTGCTGAATCATGCAGGTAACCTCCTTATATTCTGCTCCATCGTGAAATTATTTCACTTTTTCCATTATTTCCACAAGTCTCCATCTCTTGTCCTTGGACAGCGGTCTTGTTTCCATAACTTTTACTTTATCTCCAATGTTGCATTCGTTGTTTTCGTCATGTGCTTTTAATTTGTAAGTTCTCTTCACGATTTTGTTGTAAAGCGGGTGTTTCACATGGTCTTCAACTGCAACTACGATTGTTTTGTCCATTTTGTCGCTGACAACCTTACCAACTCTTGTTTTTCTCAGGTTTCTTTCCACGTTCATTCCCTCCTTACTCAGCCTTTGCCATCTCAGTCATCACTGTCTGGATTCTGGCAATATTCTTTCTTACTTCTTTGATCCTGCTTGTATTTTCAAGCTGATTCGTTGCGTTCTGGAATCTCAGGTTGAAGAGTTCCTTTTTAGCAGCTACTAATTCTTCATTCAATTCTGAAACTGATTTTTTTCTTAAATCTTCTACAAATGCATTAATTTTCACTGTTATCACCGCCTTCTAAGTCTGCGCGAGAAACGATTTTACATTTACAAGGTAATTTGTGCATTGCAAGACGCAGCGCTTCACGTGCAACTTCTTCCGGTACTCCGGAAAGTTCGAACATAACACGTCCTGGTTTTACAACTGCTACCCAGTATTCAAGAGTACCTTTTCCGGAACCCATACGCGTTTCAGCTGGTTTCGTAGTTACAGGTTTATCTGGGAAAATCTTGATCCAGACTTTACCACCACGTTTGATATAACGAGTCATAGCAACACGGGCAGCTTCGATCTGGTTGGAACGGATCCAGCAAGGTTCCATTGCCACAAGACCATATTCACCGTTAGTAATCTTATTTCCGCGTAAAGCCTTACCTCTCATGGAGCCACGGAACTGTTTACGACGTTTTACTCTTTTTGGCATTAACATTATTTATCGCTCCCTTCCTGATTAGCCTTTGTTGGAAGAACTTCGCCTTTGTATACCCAGACTTTCACACCTACTTTTCCGTAAGTTGTGTCTGCCTCAGCGAATCCATAGTCAATGTCTGCACGAAGTGTCTGAAGCGGAATTGTTCCTTCGCTGTAGAACTCTGTACGAGCCATATCAGCTCCGCCAAGACGTCCGGAAACGGATGTTTTCACACCAAGCGCTCCTGCCTTCATTGTTCTGCTCATGCAGGACTTCATAGCACGTCTGAAAGAAATACGGTTTTCAAGCTGAAGTGCGATGTTTTCAGCAACGAGCTGAGCGTCTCTGTCCGGTTTCTTTACTTCTTTGATGTCAACGATAACTTTCTTGTCTGTCATCTTCTGAAGTTCTGCTTTTACTTTCTCGATTTCAGAACCGCCTTTACCGATTACCACACCCGGTTTTGCTGTGTAAACGATGATTTTTACACGGTCAGATGCTCTTTCGATCTCGATCTTTGCGATTCCGGCACTGTATAATTTATTCTTAAGAAATTTTCTGATTTTGTGGTCTTCAACCAGATTGTCGCCGAAGTCTTTTTCTGCATACCATCTGGAATCCCAGTCTTTGATGATACCGACTCTCAATCCGTGTGGATTAACCTTCTGTCCCATGATTGCCCTCCTTATCTTTCATCTAACACAAGTGTAATGTGGCTCATTCTCTTTTCGATTCTGTAAGCTCTACCCTGTGCTCTTGGTCTGATACGTTTCATTGTAGGTCCTTTGTTCGCATAGCATTCTGCGATGTAAAGGTTTTCTGGTGACATACCGTTATTGTTTTCAGCGTTTGCGATTGCTGATTCTAATAATTTCTTAATCAAGCTGGAAGCATATCTTGGGTTGTATGTTAAAATTCCAAGTGCTGTTGTTACATCCTTACCTCTGATGGCATCTAATACGAAGCATGCTTTCTGCACAGAGACTCTTGCGTAGGATAACTTAGCTGATGGTCTTGTGTCTTTGTTCGCATTTCTTTCTCTTTTAATCTGAGATCTATGTCCCTTAGCCATGGATGAACCCTCCTTTCGAATACACGTTTATTATCTTACTCTGGATTTCTTTTCGTCTTTTCCATGTCCTCTGTATGTTCTTGTTGCAACAAACTCTCCAAGTTTGTGTCCAACCATATCTTCTGTGATATATACCGGGACATGTTTTCTTCCGTCATGAACGGCGATTGTATGACCGATCATCATCGGGAAAATTGTAGAACGGCGGGACCATGTCTTGATAACAGACTTGTCTCCGGATTCGTTCATAGCTTCTACTTTTTTCAGTAAACTCGCATCTGCGAATGGTCCTTTTTTAAGTGAACGAGCCATTAGGTTTAACCTCCTTCAAAACTGTTTATTTGATAGCTTTTCCGTCACGTCTTCTTACGATCAGCTTATTAGACGCTTTGTTTTTCTTTCTTGTCTTAAGACCAAGTGCCGGTTTGCCCCAAGGTGTAGACGGGCCTGGACGTCCAATACCAGTCTTACCTTCACCACCACCGTGCGGATGGTCATTCGGGTTCATAACAGAACCACGAACTGTAGGTCTGATGCCCATATGGCGTTTACGTCCTGCTTTACCGATGTTGATCAGGTTGTGTTCGCCGTTTCCAACAACACCAACTGATGCACGGCATACAAGCGGTACCATTCTCATTTCGCCTGAAGGAAGACGAAGTGTAGCGTATTTTCCTTCTTTAGCCATTAACTGAGCGCTGTTACCAGCGGAACGAACGAGCTGTCCGCCTCTTCCTGGATAAAGCTCAATGTTGTGAATCTGTGTACCAACCGGGATTTCAGAGAGCGGCAGGCAGTTTCCTACTCTTACTTCCGCTTCCGGTCCATTCATAACTGTCATTCCGTCTGTCAGTCCCTGCGGTGCAAGGATGTAAGCTTTTTCGCCGTCTGCGTAGCAGATCAGAGCGATGTTGGCTGTTCTGTTCGGATCGTACTCGATACCGATTACCTTTGCCGGAATTCCATCTTTATTTCTCTTAAAATCGATAATTCTGTATTTTCTCTTAGCTCCGCCTCCGCGGTGTCTTACTGTAATTTTACCCTGAGCGTTACGGCCGGCTGTTTTGCTCTTGGATGCAAGCAGAGATTTCTCTGGAGTTGTCTTTGTGATCTCAGCAAAATCAGATCCGGTCATCTGTCTTCTGGAAGGTGTATATGGGCTGTATGTTTTAATTCCCATTACTGTATCTCCTTTCGTTATCTAATTATTGGTTTCACGGATTTGCACCGTTTATTTTCTCTATATCCTAGAGTCCCTGGAAGATTTCGATCTCTGCGCTTTCTTCTGTAAGAGCTACGATCGCTTTCTTCGTCTTAGCAGTTTTTCCGTATGTCATGCCACGGCGTTTTGTCTTTCCGTCCTGGTTCATTGTATTAACACTCTTTACTTTTGTTCCAGCGAACATTTTTTCAACTGCTTCTTTGATCTGAGTCTTGTTAGCTTCCGGATGAACAAGGAATGTGTATTTCTTGTCAGCCATAAGCCCCATGCTTTTTTCTGTAATCACCGGTTTCAGGATTACGTCATAATACTGAATGTTTGCCATTATGCGTACACCTCCTCGATTGCCTCTACAGCTGCTTTTGTAGCAATCACTGTATTGTATTTCAGGATATCATACACATTGATTGTATTAGTGCGTGCAGTCTTAACATCGGCAATGTTTCTTGCAGAAAGCTCAGCCTTTGTGTTGCCGTCTTCTAATACCACTAATGCTTTGGATACGTTTAAGTTGCTTAATACATTCTGGAATTTCTTTGTTTTGATTTCATCGAAATTCATTTCATCTACTACGATGAACTTGTTCTCTTCTACTCTGGATGTCAGAGCGGATTTCAGAGCTGCTCTCTTTTCTTTCTTGTTTAATTTGAAAGAGTAGTCTCTCGGTGTCGGAGCAAATACCACTCCACCGCCTGTCCACTGCGGAGCTCTTGTTGATCCCTGTCTTGCATGACCTGTTCCTTTCTGTCTCCACGGTTTTCTTCCGCCGCCGGATACTTCAGAACGAGTCTTTGCTTTCTGTGTTCCCTGACGTTTATTTGCAAGCTGCTGTACAACTGCCATGTGCACAAGGTGTTCGTTAACTTCAACACCGAAAATAGCATCATTTAAGTCAATCGTACCAACTTCTTTACCTTCGATATTGTAAACAGCTACGTTTGCCATTACTATGTTCCTCCTTTCCTCTCAAAAACCTAAATACTCTTTACTGTTTCTTTGATTGTTACTAAAGATTTTTTAGGTCCTGGCACGGAACCTTTTACTAAGAGCAGATTGTTTTCCGCATCAACTCTTACTACTTCAAGATTCTGAATTGTGATCTTCTTGCTTCCCATGTGTCCCGGCATTTTCTTTCCTTTGAATACCTTGCTCGGATCGGAAGCCGCACCGTTGGAACCTGCGTGACGGTGGAATTTGGAACCGTGTGTCATAGGTCCTCTGTGCTGATTATGTCTCTTGATTGCACCCTGGAATCCTTTACCTTTGGAGATTGCTGTTGCATCTACCTTATCTCCTACCGCGAAGATATCAGCTTTGATTTCCTGTGCAAGTGCATATTCTTCTGCATTGTCAAATTTGAATTCTTTTACGAATCTCTTTCCGGATACTCCAGCTTTGTCGAAGTGTCCTTTCTCAGCTTTTGTCACACCATTTCTGTGGACAATTTCTTTCTTGCCGCTCTTGTCTACATTGACAATCTTTTCTTTCTTGTCAACGAATCCAACCTGAACAGCCTTGTAACCATCGTTCTCAACTGTCTTGATCTGTGTTACAACACAAGGACCAGCCTGAAGAACAGTTACCGGAGTTAATACTCCATCTTCGTTGAAGATTTGAGTCATTCCGACTTTTGTTGCTAAAATAGCTTTCTTCATTATGTTTACCTCCTGTGATTTACAGCGGAACGGACATGCATCCGTTCATCCTAAATTTTAGGAATACTGCTTTCTTATTTTTGTTTCATTTTGATATCGATGTACACACCTGCCGGCATTTCCAGTCTGGATAATGCATCAACTGTCTTCTGTGTTGGTGTGATGATATCAATCAGTCTTTTATGAGTTCTCTGCTCGAACTGCTCTCTGGAATCTTTGTATTTGTGAACAGCTCTCAGGATTGTAACTACTTCCTTCTTTGTCGGAAGCGGTACCGGTCCGCTCACCTTTGCTCCATTTTTCTTTACAGTTTCGATAATTTTCTTGGCAGATGCATCAACCAGCTGATGATCATATGCCTTCAGTGTGATTCTCATTACTTGACTTGCCATAAAAAAAGTCGCCTCCTTTTCGTACTTTCAAACTCAGTACGACAAGCGGTGACTGTACACTCTCCCGTGCGTGTCCACATCGACTCACACGTTGTTACCATGTTTCAATGGATGTTATTGATTCGTACAGTGACTTGTCGCCAGTTTCCTAACTTGACATTCGCTCCGCGGAAAAACCTGCCATTTCCAGGCAGCAACCTCACGTTTCATCGCTATCATGTCACAGCTTTTTCAGTATATATGAAACAATATAAATTTGCAAGCCCTTTTTACATTTTTTTGTATTTTTTTTGATACACGCAGCCCGGAACTGAAGCGCGTCTGTGCGACGAGCGCGCATGCGGGCGGCGGTTCGGCGCGAACAGCAACAATACTTTTTTTACTTTTTTCCGTTAAACTCTTGACAGTTTCCTTTTGTTCATGGTATAGTGATAGCGTGTTAGTACATTAAAGTACTAAACGATTACATTGTAGTGTCCCTGATATTCCCCCAAAGTATCAGCGACGTCTCCAATTCTTATATACATCCTCTATTTAAGAGATTCCCCAGTTTTGTATATGTAGAAACTACAATGTAATCAGGAAAACCTCTCAATGACATACCAAAATGAAAGGGCGGATGCGATCGCGTATCCGCCTTTTCATTTTCTTCTATATTATGCAGGTAACTCTTTCCCCGCAAACCGGGTGTACTTTTCCAACAGTTCCGCGGCCCCCATCGCTGCGATCTCCCGGAGATCATTCTCTTTCATCATCCATCTCACGAACCGGCATCCCAGATAATAGCCTACATCCGAATAGCCGCAGAAATCGCACCAGTCTCCAAAGAAATCCTGCGTACTTTCCTCCTGCTCCAGGCGTCTCCCGTATTCCTCCTTAATCATCGGCTCCTGCTCCTGACACCATGCAAGCCATCCATTCTCATCCTGATGGTAATACCTCTCATCTTTGCTTAAGATCTGCTCGCATACCATGGCAATTCCCTCCTGCCAGAGCTGGAGCATCGACTGCCTGCTCTGTGTATGCGCCGGGAACTCCAGGTTCCCGTATATCTCATGCCAGATATGTCCGATCTCATGGTACAAAAGTGCCTTCAGCTTCTCCTCGCTGTCCCAGTTCAGTTCCAGAACCTTTTCCACGCCCAGCAGAACGACCTTCTTCCCTCCAAGGAACGTCACCCGTCCCGCCGCATTGCAAAGTCCCAGATATAAAACAACCGTCACTTCACATTCCTTGTCAAACAGGACCGGAAGGCGCTCCTGAAGCTCCGCCACAACATGCTCAAACCTGCTGCCAAGATGCCGGATCCGCTCTGGTTCCCCCAGTACTGTCTCAATTACCGGGAGGACATCCTTTTCAAACTCATACTTTGCCGTATCTTCTTCACAGAGTTTAGGAAGTTCCGGATGGATTGCTCCTGCATAGTCCCGCCATCTTTGCTTGTCAAAATGAGAATCCGGAAATGTTGAAAGAATCTCCGGAACAGTATTGACTGTTTTCATATGCTCCGCCTCCTGTCTTTCATCAAACAGAACGATCTGTTTCTTCTATTATAATATAGTAAACGGACAGGTGAGGGAGTGCAAGTGGTTTCCGTTTATTGCCGGTTCAATAATTCCACTTAATCAAGGACAAATTCTTTCACATATCCCATTTTCTCAAACGAATTCTGATCCGTCCGGAAATATTTCCGTTCCACCGTACCGTCATTATGATTGATTTCAACTACATAGACCTGCTCTGCTTTCAGTTTCATCGGGAATGATTCCTGATCCCACATTTCGCCGCTAAGTGGAGCTTCTTTGAAATCCTGATACGCTCCTTTCAGTCTCCAGCATTTCATAGAATGCCATCCATCCTGGTCACTGAAAACACTGTTCTCGCCGAAATAATCTGCCTTATAGTTCTTTCCATCTACTTCTATCGTTTCTGTTTTCAAAGGTTCTGTTATCCAGGCATATTCTTCCAGACTTTCTGTATGAAGTTTGTCTCCATATTTTTCATACAGCTGATTAGCCATACACGGGACTGTTCCGGTCACATAATCCATTGCATCGATATCTGTATGGGCACCTCCATAAATTCCCATAATCGGAATATCTCCCAATGTTTCATATGCCTCAACAAAATTCTCTACCATCTTATTTTCCCGGTATGGAGCATCCTCAGAATGATCATAATAGTATTTTCCCTGTTCCATATTTTCCTGAGTTTTTTGATAATCCTCGGAGTCTTTTTGTCCATGCTCTTCCAGATAATCGAGATACCACTGCCCCGATGTCTTATAATCATGCCCAATATCTGTACCGTGTAAAATTGTTTCCGGATAGTCCCTCTTCAGTTTTTTCCAAAAATTCTGATACTCCGAAGTGCCCCCTGCCGTTCCCTGGACATTTTGAAAAAACATGTCAAAAATATCATCATCATCTGATTGCATCCAGATGTTCATTATTTGTGCATCAAAATACGGCAATTCAACAAACAGATCCCTCATCCCCTTATCATAGTACCCTCCCCACAATTCCAGTTCTTTCTTCATGATATTTGTATTGGCATGCATTTCGCCATACAGGTAGATACCATCTGGTTTTGTGATTTCTTCCGTCTTTTTATCCTCTTGCTGTCCGCAGCCTCCTAAACCAATCACAAAACTAACAACTACGATGCAAATGGTTAATAAAACAAAAATACTTCTTTTATTATACGACTGTTCCATTCATTTTTCCTCCCGAACCCATTTAGCAATCTATTTCAATTCATATTAATGATTTGATCTGCAATCGAGCATGCATCTATATCATGACTTACAAAAATGATAATTTTCTCCCGTTTTAACCCATATAAAAGTTTAAACAGTTCTTGTTTACTTTCTTGATCTAGCGCAGAAGTAGGCTCATCCAATATCAAAACCTCGCTTTCTTTCGCTAATGCTCTTAGTAGTCCTATTTTTTGCTTCTCTCCACCAGATACGCCATTTCCTTTATAGACTACATTTTCATTATCTTTCTTTAAAAATACGTTCTGCGACTGATATTTGCAATGAAATGGTGTTAAATAGATGTTTTCTTCAATATTTCCATCAATCAGTTGTGGGAATTGTTCTAATATAGATATTCTTTGTAATCGTATTTTTTTCATATCCAAACTTTCTATATCAATATGATTGTAATATATCTTTCCTTCATACTCTCCAATAAACATCCCAGTTATCAAATCTAAAAGCGTTGTTTTCCCGCTTCCGTTTTCTCCTTGCAAGCAATAAATTTGACCTTTTTTAAAATCATAATTAAAGTCTTGAATAATTATTTCATTATTCCTAACGAAACAAAGATGCTCACAAGAAATTTCTGTAATATTTTTCAAAAATATAGTACCATTTCTTACGCCTTAAAAATGAATAATGCAAAGATGGCAGTTCCCGCTACAACTAGGAGCCTTATCGCACCCAATACCTGGACCTTCACCTGGTGTTGATCTTGGCTTAATTACCCATTCCATATTCAATACCTCCTCGTTTAATTACTTTTCCACTCTTCAAATTATCGATAATTTCAAATGGCATTTTAATCATACTCCTTATATTGTAAAATTTATAGCAATCACTCTTTGCATCTCCATTTTTATCATTTAGCAAGAAACACTTACTCCATTGCAAGTTATTTTTTCTCCAATAAATTATGGCAATCTCTTCATTTTCTCACAAAAAATATGCTATAATATCTACATAAAAATTTACTCCAATATAAAAGAGGAACTCATTATGTATTCAAAAGAAAAGAAAAAATGGAGCGCTTTTTTTATAATTAGTCTATTTTTTTCAACTGTACTTTATATATTTTACAACTATCATATTTTAGCATCGCCCGCTCCATACGGACTTAGCTTTATCTTGAATCATTGGTGGATTATTTATCTTATTGAATTTTTACTTCCTATCATTTTGATTCATAGTTTCTTTCACGAACCACTATCTCGTTACGGAGTACACCTGAAACAATTGCCTATCCAGCTGTTAATTTCCGTTTTCTTGTGCCTCCTCTATTTTATACTGTGCCATCCATACAATTTTACAGACCTTTTGGGGATTGCTTTTTCACATGCACAGATACATATAAAAAGAGATTTTTGTTTATCCCATTTACCAAATGCAGGGTTCTTTCTTGCAATGCTCGGTCAAAATACATTAATACATGGATTTTATCTAACTTTTTTTCAAGACATTTTCCATTATAAAATTATCGCAATATTATTGACCAGCTTTTTATTTATATTTTCTTTTTATAGTTCTTTGCAGACTATTTATGAAATACTGTTTACCTTTTTTTATGCGTTTTTATATGCTTGCATCAGAATTCTTGTTCCGAATAAATGCACAATCTTCACATTAACATTTTCTGACTATTTGTATAGTTTTCTTTTATCTCTCCTTTAAGTGGAGAACAGATTATTATAAATATTCATTTACCAGACCTTAGAACTATTGTACATTTTTTTGTATTGTGTTAATATATTATCAGTTTCATGCAATATTTTCTTTCAAAGGGAGGAGTGAATCTTTATGCAGATCGGAAGCTATTTAAAGAATCATCGCAAAAGCCGGCATTTCACGCAAGAGCAAGTGGCAAATGAATTGCATATCAGCCGCCAGGCCATTTCCGCCTGGGAGAATAATGCATCCTTCCCGGATCTGGAAAATCTTGTCCTCCTGAGTCAGCTTTATCAGACGAGCGTTGACAGTCTGATCGGCAATGTTACACCAGAGAATACACTCGATATACAAGAGCAAGCGGCAGATCTCCAAGAAGTACTACCCTCTGCCGAGCCGGCCGTTACAGAGGCAACTTCCGGCGAAACTCTTGTTTCCAGTGCAGAAGATGCAGTAAATTCCAAATTGGAGAACATTTTTCTCATCGTGCTCGCCATTGCCGCATTTGAGCTTCCTTTTTTGGGCGTTTTTCTTTTGATCTATGTTATTAAAACAGTAAAATCCCGCCCATACTTTAAAGGAATTGTCCTTTTCATCTGTGTGGCATGTATCATTCACGATTTGATTTATTACGCCCAGTTTTTCTCATAAATCGATGGCAGAAAAATAAACCCGAAACAGATCTGTCTGATCCCGTTTCGGGTTTTTCATATCCCATTCTTCTCCTCTTAAAGAACAGTAGTTATCCGCTTCTAAGATCAAGCCAAAAAGAAAAAAACACATTTGATAATAGAATTCCTCTGCTTTTCATTGAAATTCTGTCGAAATGACAGCGATTGATGTGTACCATAGACAGTAATACAGATACAACAAAACATCCGTTTCTGTCATATCTGTATCCTATAATCAGCTTTTATAATAATTTAAATAGACCGATGCATCTTACTCTTTGATTTTCTGCTCAAATTCCTCAACGGAACCGCATTCCAGAGCTATTTGGAACCATTGATCCAGCATTCCCGAATTAGTTTCCTTAGTAATTCTTTCATTGAGTGATTCCGGGACTTTTCCGTACGCCGAAAGCACCTTTAAGACAAATTCAGCTTTACCTTCGACTCTTCCCCGGCTTCTTTCATCTCTCAGCATTTCTTCCAGCACCATGAATCTTTCCTCCATTTCCCGGCTCTGCTTCACATACGAAATAAACTCCTGAAGCTTCTGGACATAGGGATCTCCAAAATCCTGTTGGCTCTCCTTTAGTCCTGCTCTGACAAATCTCAGAAATGTTACCAGTTTGCCCGGAACTTCTGAGTCATTCTTCCCGCGGGTATTCAGAAATAAAATCTTCCGTCCGTCTTCCAACGATGCTTCCTCTGTTTCCTGACAGACCGACTGAAAGGTATAGCGGTATTTTCCTGCTTCAAAAGGATCGAAATCGCACAAAAAGATCACATAGGTATTGGGAAGTTCCGTGTAGTCCTCCCCGCTCATCAGAAGTTCCATATCCATCTGGCTCTGATAATAGCGGCTCCTTTTTCCTAAAACCGGCTTTTTCTCTGCCTGCATCTCAATATTGTAGTGTGTATGCTCCTCATCTCTGGCATAAACATCCAGGCGGACGCCCTTATATTCCGGATGGTAAACGATGCTCTTTTCCTTACTGACCTTAACCTGGTCGATCTCAATTTCCAGCACCATTTCCAGAAATTCCTTACAATTTTCTTCGTTTACCATAACGGCGCCAAAGAGAAAGTTATCCTTGATTGTCAGTTCCTGTAGTGTTTTTCTTTTTTTCATATGAATCCTCCATGCGCAGAGGAATCCTATGCCTTTATTATACGACGAAAGCAGGAAGAATTCCACCCGCAATCTCCCTGCTTTCCTGTATTTTTCAACACATTTTCAATTTTCTATCGTTTTCGCATTTTCAGTTTCAGCATTGCCGTTGCTTTTCGTGCATCCATGGTGTCTACCGCATTTTCGCCGACCACGTCGGTCTCTACGCCCTTTGGATTTTTATTCATATCAACAATCGTATCCATATACGGATTGGTCACCACGAACTGTCCGGCCGTTCCGGAAAAGTGGATTCCCACCACCGGAATGTCGCGTTTTCCGAGCTGTTCGATTGTATTGGCATAATCGACATCGCTGTTTCCCCATCCGTCTGCAGAGATGATCACGCCGTCCGCGCGCATTCCTTCCGCCAAGACTGCCGCCCTGGTTCCCACCAGCACTTTGTCCTGCTGATCCTGTGGTGTCCCCACGATAAGGATTCCCATCAGATCCAGATCCTCATCGGCTGACACTACATCCAGAAGCGGATCGCGGAAGTTGTGAAGTGTTGTTTCTTTTGTTGAAGGTCCGATTCCCATTCTCTGTCACCCCTTTTCGTTCTTTTTCTACTGCATGGACCGCAGAATTCCGTCACGGTATTCGTTTGGTGTTACTAGAACCGGCATATTTCCCATATCGATGATGGAGCGGCCTCCTTCCACGCCTGATGGTTCTTTTGCGAAGAGATGCATGTCATACATAGCTCCCTGCCCGGCCACCTGTTTGATAATGAGTACTTTTTTCTTTCCCGGACGTACCACATCGTAATATTCGTGACGTTCTGTGCAGCGGTCCCCATGAAATTTCTTCAGCTGTTCCCGGAGTTCCTGGACAAATTCATCACATGCGCTGTGTGCCGCCGTTACCCCTGCCCGGATCTGACCCATTCCTTCCTGAAGCGTCACATCAAAGGCAATCATGATATCTCCTTCTCCTGGCGTCCCGGCTCTTCCGTAACAGATCTGCTCCTTCAGGTTTCCTTCCGAGGATCCGAATTCATGTGTCTGCTTTCCTACAGTATCCACGCCTGTCAGGATCACATAGACACCTGTCAGCGTATGAGTAATTCCTTCCCCGATATTTCCAAGTACTTTCGCTGAAATCGGGATAATGTCCATAATCGTATTGGTATACTGATCACGTTCTTCCGGTTTGATAATCCGGAAAGAAATATCTGATATATAGTCTTCTTTTCCACGTTTGTAGCGGTCTGCGCTCTCTTTATCCACAGTCAGCACGCCGCTTTCCTCCACCTTGTTCTCCTCGCCCCACATAGCTTCCCGTATGTGGTAGGCTTTAATCACAAGCCGGCGGAGCTGTTTTGTCTCTTCTCCCATGGCATTTGATTCCTTTCCTGTTGATCCTTTTTTATCATAACACACTTTGCACTTTCAGAAAATGATATTTGATTTTCAAATGAAAATAGGGATCTGTACACTCTGTACAGATCCCATAATGATTTGCATCAAACTTTTGCAATGTATTCAAATGGAAGCGGAACTACCTTTCCTGGAGTATCGATTGCAACGAGCTGCTCCAGAGTTGCTTTTACAATCTCTGTCTGCATTTCTACGTTGTTCGGTTCTCCGGCATTTGCTCCCATTGGTACGAGCGGTGCTACCGCACGTGGTGTACCTGTCTGACGAACAACAGGTGGAAGGGCTGCGATGATAATTGTAGGAATACCAGCCTCTTCAATCGCTCTCTGCACCAGTACTGCAGAGCGGTGGCAGGTACCTCATCCAGCTGTGAGGATGACTGCGTCGACATCCTCTTCTTTAAACATCTGTGCGATGGCCGGACCAGTTTCATGTTTGAATTTCTCCTGATTTCCACCGCCGCCCATGAATCCTGCGTGTACCGGAGCACATGCTCTGATAAATCCTTCTTTTGCAAGTTCATGGATTCTGTCGATCGGGAACATACAGTTGATGTCTTTGTTTACATCACCGTTATCATATCCACCATGTGAAACCATCAGTTCACTGGATGGAGTTGTATTTTCAATCTTTCTCCATGTGAAGTCTCCGGCAAGATTAAATCTTTCCTGGCTTTTCTTATGGACACCTGCTGCAGTAGCAAGAGCAATAGACATATCTTTAATCTCTTTTGTTACTGGAGTCCATACTGCCGGCGGAGTAATCGGAACATAAATTTCAGATTGTAAACCTTTCACAACCGTTAAGCTCATTTTGAAACCTCCTCATGATTTTCATTCAATTCGCGCATCTCTTTCTGACGCCTCTTGTAGATATCAAGGTTGCTGACGTACTTCTCATTGATCTCCGGCCCCATCTGCTCTACGAAGCTCATGTTCCATGCCACTTCCTGTCCGACTTTGACCGGATAATCTGTGATCAGCATCCGCATCGGAATCTTCAGATAGCCGAGCCTTCCTTTCAGGTCAACTCCTACGCATCCGTCATGTACCTCGACGATGACGCCTTCCATTCTTATGATTTTATCTCCATATTTCAGTTCCATACGTCATTACCATCTATTAATCGTATTTTTCTTTTCTCTTCTGGCTCATCGGGAGAGACTGCTCATTTGCAACGAGATCAATCTTTGTTCCTGTTGCCTTTTCGATCATCTCGATGTTGTTTGCCTTGACATTCGGATTCCATTTCTTTTCTGCCGGTTTTACTTCCTCGCCTGCCATTGCTGCTTTCAGCATTGCGATTGCACGTACTGCTTCTTCTTTACACAGTGTGTTGCATGCAAGAACTTCATTTTCGATACCGGATTCAGATTTATTGTTGTCAACCATGTTTGTCATATACGGATTTCCAACAACGAGTGCACCCTGTACAGCACAGAAAGATAATCCAACTACCGGGATTCCTCTCTTTCCGATCTGCTCATGATGACTTGCAAAATCAATGTGGTTATTTCCAAAGCCTTCTGTTGTGATAAATGCACCGTCAACATCCAGAGCTTCTACTGTCTGTCCGACACGTTTGGATACATAGAACTTCTCTGCGTTGATCTGCGGGCTTCCTACGAAAAGAACGCCGCAGAGGTCAAGCTCTTCGTCATGGAGTGCTTCCAGTACGAGAGGCTCTCTCCAGTAGTGTCTGGACATCTCTTTGGATGCAGGTCCGATACATGTCAGTGCATGGATACATCCATCAAGCACTTCCAGCGGAGATGTCATAACCGGAACGTTTCCAAGGTCTACATTTGGTTTCGCTCCAAGTACTCCTACCGGCTCCATTGGAAGGATCAGGTTATCATGCATAGCGCCCTGTCCCATGATCTCTTTTACGATGACTACTTTTTTCTTTCCAGGATGTCTGAGATGTTCAAACTCCTCTGTATCAACAACAAGTGAGTCGTCCAGTTTCTTAAGGGCTTCACGGATCTCCTGTGTGATCACGTCTGTCGCTGTATGTGCAGCGAGCGGGCCCGGACGCTCCATGTTTGTTCCTTCTTTGATGATCACTTCTGTCTTGATGAAGATCTCACCCTTATCCGGTGCTCCCGGACGTCCCCACATGATGTTCTCATCCAGGTATCCTTCGGAAGAACCGAACTCACCGATCTGAACGCCGTTTGCATCTGTACCTGTTACCATCATAACAACGCCGTCAAGTACACGTGTTACACCATTTCCGATTTCAGCTTCGCCTTCTTTTGTGGCAATCGGCTGTACGTCCATGATTGTGTTGGAGTATGTGTGGTACATCTCCGGTGTGATAATATCAATCTTTAAGCTGTTTACCAGTTCCTGGCCTGCAGCTGCTTCTTCTTCGATTCCTTCACGGATGTAAAGCACTGTTCCGTCGATCTTTGTCTCCGGTCCTCTCTTTACTTCAGTGATTTTGAAATGCTTTCTTGTGAGTGTTCCCATCACTCTTGCTTCTTTTTCTTCTGCTGCCGGTGCCGCTGCTACTGCCACCGGAGCCGGTGCTGCTGCTACTGCAGAGCCTCCCATGATGCCAACCGGGATTTCCAGATTGATATCTTTTCCTTCTCCGATATGGAGTTTAAATACTCCACCCGGTACTGCTGCCGGTGCCGGAGCCGACACTTCCGGCTGAACTGCCGGTGCTTCTTCTTCAGCTGTTTCTTCTTTTACCGGTTCTTCCGCAGAAGCTTCTTTGTATCCTTCTACGACATCCGGTGTAAGTGCTGTAAGTGAATCACATGTTTTTTTCAGTTTTGCACCAAGAACCTGTTCAATCGTAAGGACGCCTTCCAGATTCAGAAGTCCTGAATCTACCAGATCATCAAAGATCGCCGGATCCTCAAGATTTGCAGCTTCGATTGTGATGCCCTCTTCCGCCCTGCAGCAAAGCACGGCCGGATCTTTTGCATGAGCTTTCGCTGTTTCAGCTGTAATTGACATGTTTCATTCCCTCCTTGATTTTCTCCTTCGGCTCTTCGCCGTTTTCTATATACAACCACACCGCATGGTGACGCAGAATGTGATGTACTTTTATGCCATACCTTTTCTTACTTTCCTTCCGGAAGCTGTTCCACCTGTTTGGAAACTCTCAGATATCTGTATAATGGATGTCCGATTGTTCTCATGACATGGTCTGTCTGGTGGAATACTTTCAGTTTCATCTTAGGCGCAGATCCCATAACTGTATTGGAACAGTCGGAGCAGTTACCGATGATGATGTATTCACATCCGTCTTTTTTAAACTGGATGTTATTCTTCGCCTGTCCCGGGCAGTTACCCGGTCTTTCACACTTAAGCGGTGCGCCCGGCTTGTTCTCAACAGCCTGTTTACATCTTGCCACGGATGCTACAACACCGTTCATCTTTGCGCAGATATCTCTCATACGTGCTTCACTTCCGCCGCATGCGCAGACAAGAAGTCCGACTTTCGCACCATGAAGGTTCGGGAAGTCGATCGTCACGATGATACCGCCTGTTGTCTTTGTTACAGGAGCATCAAGATCTGTCGGGTTCCCTGTGAAAGGTCCGCCCATAATGATCTCGCCGTAAACGCCGTCGATGCCGCCTGCACGCTCGATCATCTCTCCAACGCTTGTCCCTACCGGAACATTCATGAAGACGTGCGGCTCGTTTCCGCCGTTAAGCTTGCCGATTACTGTCATGTTCTTGACGAAGCACGGCTTTCTCTCCTCGATAGCTTCTGCCACTCTGGAGATTGTCTCTACATTGACTACTACCGCATTGGCTGCGGATGGAAGCTGTGTCGTCTCAAGCTCGATTCCAAGACACTCTCTGACAACCGCTCTTTCCTCTCCCATCGGGTAGATATCCGGAAGAAGGTGGATCGTCATGGCTTCTTCATCTTTAATCGCAGTCCGAAGTGTCTCTACTGCTTTTTCATTTTTCTTCTTGATTGCAAAAATCGCTTTGTCAGCGCCTGCGATATCCATACAATATTTCACGCCGCGTACGATCTTGTCGCTCTCGGCCTCGATCTGTCTGATATTATGGTATAGACCAGGCTCACACTCAGCTGCATTGATGAGAATATAGCCATGATCCAGATGCGCATCCAGCTTGATTCCTGTCGGGAATCCTGCTCCGCCCATGCCGACTACTCCGGCTTCTTTCACCATCTCAAGCGGTGTGCCCTCGGAAATCTTTTCGTACTCATCCGGCTGTTCTTCATCCGGCCTGATCACGATGCGATCTTCCTTTACTTCTTCTACCACACCGTAAACACTGGAGAAGATGTTCGCTCCAAGTCCGGTCGGTTTTGCTACAAGTGTACCCTTTTTTACCACATCTCCGGCTTTTACAACCGGTTCACATGGCGCTCCTACGTGCTGACGCAGTAAAAGTTGAATGTTTCCCATAACAACATGCTCCTTTTCTTTATATTTTATACGGGATATAAGCTCGGTCTCCAATATACGATCTGTCTCCCGTCGTGATCCACAGCAATGTTTGTTTATTGATGATTTCTATAAGATGCTCAGCGCGGTCATTTCCCGGCTGATATCTGAAGCCCGCATATTTACAGGCCTGTTTTCTTTCTGGCGGAGGCATGTGGGAATCGAACCCACCCAGGACGCTCCTAACGCCCTACACTGGTTTTGAAGACCAGGAAGCACACCAGTTACTCATCTACCTCCATGTTATGCTTTTTCGCATAGACAATTTACCACACTTGACGGCAAATTTCAACAGAAAAATAATTAAATTTTTGTCAATTGTATTTTAGCAAATAGCCGTTGACTTTTCAAGGCTTTTCAGTCATAATTGTAATAACTTACTAGACGCCGTACTAGAATGCGGTCTACTATATGGCACCTGCCGCTTCCGGCTTATGCCGCCGGTATTTTTTTTCTGCATACCGTACAGCGTCCCGCCCGATAGATTTATCGCTTTTATCTATAGGCAATCAAAGTTTATGAAGTATTTTTTCTAAGGAGGATCTGATCATGGAACTGAACCCAAAATTAAATCTTGATAATTTTGAGGCATCTTTTTTAGCTGTGGATACACACACAGTCGGAGAATTTACACGTATTGTAGTTTCCGGTTTCCCGAAACTGGAAGGTAATACCATGATTGAAAGAAAGAACTATCTCGCAGAGCATTACGATCATTTTCGTCAGGCTTTGATGTTTGAACCACGGGGACATCACGACATGTTTGGCGCTGTTGTGACAGAACCGGTCAACCCTGAAGCTGATTTCGGCGTTATTTTCATGGATACCGGAGAGTATCTGAACATGTGCGGACATGGTACAATCGGTACAGTTACAGCCGTAATCGAAACAGGACTGATCGAAGCAAAAGAACCTGAGACAGAAGTCGTTCTTGAGGCTCCGGCCGGATTAATCCGTACAAAGGCTCAGGTAAAAGACGGAAAAGTTGTCAGCGTTACTTTGACAAACGTACCTGCATTCCTTTATAAAGAAAATCTCAAAACAGTCGTAGACGGAAGAGAAATTACTTATGATATTTCCTTCGGCGGAAGTTTCTTTGCCATTATCGATGCAGAACAGCCGTCCCTGAATCTTCACGTAGATTCCAAGACTGTTCCGTTCCTTCAGGATTTTGGAATGAAGCTTCTGGAGAATGTCAACAAAGAAGTAAAAGTAAAACATCCGGAGCTCGACATTACAACTGTAGACCTTGCCGAGTTCTACTGTCATACAGATACACCTGGATGCAGCCGCAGAAATGTTGTAATCTTCGGCGATCATATGGCTGACCGTTCTCCGTGCGGAACAGGTACAAGCGCAAAACTTGCCACACTGTACGCAAAAGGTGAAATCGGTATCGGTGAACCTTTCGTATACGAAAGCTTTATCGGCTCCCAGTTCAAAGGTGTTATTCTCGGTGAAGCAAAAGTAGGCGATTACAATGCTGTTATTCCGCGGATTACAGGATCTGCTTATGTTACAGGTCTTTCCACCTACGTCATTGACCCGGACGATCCGCTGAAATACGGATTCCGCGTAGGTCACTAGACCTCACAGTCATGCAGAAAGGACACAGATTTTTATGCCAAGAAAACGTTCTTCCACGAAAAGCCGTATAGTAAAAGCGGCATGGAATCTTTTTTACAAAAAAGGCTATGACAAAACAACCGTAGAAGATATTATCGCTCTTTCCAAGACATCAAAAGGAACCTTTTACCATTACTTCAAGGGGAAAGAGGCACTGCTGAATTCCATCTCCGATCTGTTTGACTCAAAATATGAAGATCTTCAGTCAAAAATTGATCCGGATCTGTCTGCCTATGATACACTTCTGTATCTGAACAGAGAACTGTTCCATATGATCGAAACGAGCATTGATGTTAATCTTATTGCGTTTTTGTATTCTTCTCAGCTTGTCACAAAAGACCACCGGTCGCTTCTTGACGAGCAGCGTCTGTACTTTACCTGGCTGAGAGAGATCCTGGAACACGCGGTGGAAACCGGAGAGTTTCATCCCGGCTGTACTGTCGATGAACTGCTCAAGATTTACGCCATGTATGAGCGTTCCATGATTTATGACTGGGCATTATGCCGGGGTACATATTCCCTGTCCGAGTACAGCGGTCGTCTTCTGCCCCACGTACTGGATACATTTGTTCATGGTATTTAAAGAGAATCCTGCACTTTTCGTGCAGGATTCTTTTTTTTCTTTTTTACAAAAGACTGCCGACCGAAAGGAACAACGGTGCAAACACCAGCGAAACAATTGTCATCAGTTTGATCAGAATATTAATAGACGGCCCCGAGGTATCTTTGAAAGGATCACCCACGGTATCTCCGACTACTGCCGCTTTGTGCGCCTCACTTCCCTTTCCACCGTGATGTCCGTCCTCAATATATTTTTTTGCGTTATCCCAGGCTCCGCCTGCATTGGACATGAAAATGGCCATCAGGACACCGGTTACAAGCGCTCCTGCCAGAAGACCGCCCAGTGCCCCCGTTCCAAGGATCAGCCCTGTTACTACCGGAGATGCGACCGCCATAATTCCCGGGATCAGCATTTCCTTCAAGGCTGCTGTTGTAGAAATTGCCACACAGGATTTGTAATCAGGTTTTTCTGTACCGTCCATAATCCCCGGCATTGCCTTAAACTGTCTTCTTACTTCTTCGATCATCTGGTATGCTGCTTTCGATACACTCTGCATTGTCATGGACGAGAATAGAAACGGCAGCATTCCTCCAATAAAAAGTCCGATAATAACTCTGTTGTCCAGAATATCAATCTGATCCAGCCTGACTGCCTCAGCGTAGGACACAAACAATGCCAGCGCGGTCAGGGCTGCAGAACCGATGGCAAATCCTTTTCCTATCGCCGCTGTCGTATTTCCAACGGAATCGAGCTTATCCGTAATCTGACGGACCGATTCGTCCAGCCCCGCCATCTCTGCAATACCTCCCGCATTATCCGCGATCGGGCCATAGGCATCCACCGCAACAGTAATAGCCGTTGTAGACAGCATTCCTACTGCGGCCAGCGCAATTCCATAAAGACCGCTGCACTGGTATGCCGCAAAAATACCGACACAGATCAGAAGAACCGGCGCCGCTGTCGATTTCATTCCGACAGCCATACCGCTGATAATCGTTGTCGCCGCTCCTGTCTCTGACTGCTTTCCAATCTCTTTTACCGAATTATAATCTGCTGATGTATAAATTTCTGTGATAATTCCGATCAGCAGGCCCACAGCCAGACCGGAAATCACCGCTCCCGCCATCCTGAGGCTGCCAAAGAACGCAAGGCTGAAGACAAGCGACACAACAACCACCAGTGCGCTTGATACATACGTTCCCATCTTAAGAGCTCTGTGCGGATTCGACTTTTCATCTCCTTTTACAAAGAAGGTCGCAAGAACAGAAGCAATCAGTCCAAGCCCGGAAATCACGAGCGGATATGCGACGCCTGCCGTCTCATGATATACGATTCCAAGTGTCAGAGCCGAAATCAATGCCCCTACATAAGACTCAAAAAGGTCAGCTCCCATTCCGGCCACGTCTCCGACATTATCTCCGACATTGTCCGCGATGACAGCCGGATTTCTCGGATCATCTTCCGGTATTCCGGCCTCTACTTTTCCGACCAGGTCAGCGCCAACATCTGCCGCCTTCGTATAGATACCGCCTCCCACACGGGCAAACAGTGCGATGGAAGATGCTCCGAAGCTGAATCCGGAGAGCACATCAATATTTCCTGTAATCAGATAAATCATGCTGACACCAAGAACCCCGAGACCTGCCACACAAAGCCCCATCACGGCTCCACCGGAAAATGCTATGGAAAGAGCCCGGTTCATACCGGATTTCATTGCCGCATTTGCCGTTCGGACATTTGCCTTTGTCGCCACCTGCATTCCAAAGTAACCGGCAAGTGTCGAAAACAGAGCACCTGCTACAAAACACACGGCCGTTACAAGGCTTCTCGTTCCAATACCGATCAGTACAAACAGCACTACAACAAAGACTATCAGAATCCGGTATTCCGCCATCAGGAAAGCTCCAGCTCCTTCCGCAATGGCTTCGGAAATTTCCCGCATTCTCCTGGTTCCTGCCTCCTGTCTGGAAACCTTAAGCGCCAGATAAACCGCAAACAGAAGTGCCGCTGCAGCAAATACAGGAACTACTTTCAGCATTAATGTCATATCATCTCCTCCTCTCAATTTCATGACTTTGCTGTACTTTCTGCTTTTACAGAACAGCCCGCCCCGCGGAAATTTGTCCCCCAAAAAGCAAAACCGGATTTTCATAATGAAAATCCGGTTTTCTCCTGATTATACCATACATTCGTGAAGCTCTTCGTGTTCAATTCCCACCTGATCCATGATGTCAAGCACCGAATCCCTGTCCGTAAGATCCGCACACCAGGCAAGTCCGCATCCCGCCGAAATCGCCCTTGGTACAGGGATCAGTCTGCCATTCACTTCATATTCTTTACAAGTCTTTTCCATTGCCATAGCATCTGCTGTCGTATGGAATGTCACTACCAGCTTTAATTCTTTCTTTCTCATGATTCAATCACTATTTCAAATTCAGAGCCCTTTTCCGTCACGGTAACCTTCTTGCCTTTATCTTTCGCGAATTTCTCTACATTCGTTCTCTGATGAGGTTCGCTTACAAGTACCTTTACCGGCTCCGTCGTTCCTTTGATCGCCTCTGCTGTCAGCATGATCGGTTCCGGACAGGAAAGTCCTCTTGCATCTACTTCCTTCATTTCATTATCATCCTTTCTCATAGAATAACATACATTTCATTAAAATACCATACTATTTCGCCATTTTCCGCTTATTTGTCAATGCAATTATGAAACATACGACAATACAGATGACAACTGCAATCTGACCTGCTGTGCTGACTCCGCCTGCGGACGCTGCCTTGTCCGCAGTTGCCGCACTTGCTGCCGCGCCTGCCAGTCCAAAGTTATGTGATACAGCAGCGCCGACAAACAGTCCCAGTACCGTGACTGCGGAATCGGAAGATCCCTGTCCTGCCAGAACGAGCTGGCGAAGAGGACATCCACCGGCAAGTACTGCCGCGAATCCTACCGCATACATCCCGAGAATATTCCACAGATGCGCGGAATGTGCGATCGGCTGTCCACTGAATCCGAGGTGGAATCCGCCTGTTGCGATATTATAAATCAGCATAACTGCAAACAGTCCTACGATAACAGAAATCAGATCGAAACTTTTGACAAGAATAATATCACGGATACTTCCCGCAAAACACATTCTGGATTTCTGCGCAAAAGCTCCAAAGATCAAACCACCGATCAGAGAAATCAGAATCGGGGCGTGAAGGGCTCCCGGGCCTGCCCCCGGCTCTGATGCAGCAAGCAGTGTTGTGCATACGCTTAAAATCAGAATTCCCACCATCAGAATCGGAAGTACTGTACCACTTGCGGCATTGGTCTCATGTGCCCGTCCAAGGCTGAATCCTTTCTTCAGGAAAAATGCTCCTGTTGCAACGCCGGCAGCAAATCCGATCAGGGCAACCCATGCATTCAGGTCACCTGCTGACATACGGAGTACCATACGAAGCGGGCAGCCAAGGAATGCAAGAGAACCGATCATAATGATCATTCCAAGGACAAAACGGATCATCGGAGAAGATCCTCCGGTAGACCGGTATTCCTTTGTCGCTAATGAGATCGCAAATGCTCCCAGCACAATTCCTACAATTTCAGGTCTGGCATACTGTACTGCCGCCGCGCTGTGGAATTTCAGAGCTCCTGCAGTGTCCCTGACAAAACATGCGATACAGATCGCCATATTCGCCGGATTTCCTGTTGCCGCCAGAACTGCAGCAACGATACCGCAGACAACGCCGGCAAGCGCCAGTTTTTTCTTTGAGTCAGATAAATTCATTCTCTTTCCTCCTGTTCCTTATTCTTCTTTCGCGAGTTCTTCTACTGCACGGATGGCAGTCTGAATCTCTTCCTCAGTATTGAAATGGGAGAAGCTGAAGCGTACGGATCCCTGTTCTACCGTACCGAGCGCTTCATGCATCAAAGGCGCGCAGTGTCCGCCCGGTCTCGTGGAAATGTCGTACGTCATCAGAAGTTCGTCGCTGACTTCCGCGGAATCATAATCCCCGATATTCAGTGTAACGATCGGGCATCTCTCTTCCGTCTCGAAATCACCGTAGATTTTCACGCCGGGAATATCTTTTACCCCCTCGTAAAACATCCGCATCCACTTCTGCTCGGTTCTGCGGATTGTATCAATCCCAACACGTTCGATGTAGCCGAGTGCCGCATTCAGTCCTGCGATTCCATGCCCGTTGAGTGTGCCTGCCTCCAGTGCCGTCGGCATTTCAGACGGATGATGATGATTGTATGTCTGTACTCCGCTTCCTCCCATCTTCAGCGGACGAATCTTCAGTCCTTCTCTCACATAAAGCCCGCCGGTTCCCTGCGGGCCCAGGAGTCCTTTGTGTCCTGTAAAGCAGAGTACATCCACATGCATGGCTTTGACATCAATCGGGAAAACCCCCGCCGTCTGGGATGCATCCACAATATAGAGAACACCATGGTCATGTGCCATCTTTCCGATCCTTCCAATATCAACCAGATTTCCCGTCAGATTGGATCCGTGTGTCGTCACGATGGCCTTTGTCTCTGGACGGATTGCCTGCTCGATCTCTTCATAACAGATCCTGCCCTTGTCATCACTCTTTACAAAAGTCACTTCCACTCCTTTTTCCTGAAGATCATAGATCGGCCTGAGGACAGAATTATGCTCCAGTACAGTCGTAATTACATGATCTCCAGGATCTATCAATCCCCGAATTGCCGTATTCAGGCTTTCGGTAGAATTGGATGTAAACGCGATCTGCTTCGGATCCTCCGCACCAAAGAGCTTTGCCAGGCGCTCTCTTGCTTCATAAATGATCCGCGCCGCCCCCAGAGATGCTGTATTGGCACCTCGCCCTGCATTTCCAAGGGAACCCATTGCATTTACAACCGCATCGATCACTTCCTGCGGCTTATGCATCGTAGTCGCCGCATTATCAAGATAAATCATAGTCTCTCCCTCCCATTACCTCTAGTATATCTTTTTTATCAAATCCAGTCTAATTTAAAAACCCTATGAAAATTGCCAATTTATAGAAACATTCTATAAATTGGCAATCTGTAATTACTTGTGAATTTGATACATTTCTTTCACTACTTTAATAAACCGCTCAGCGGATTTTGAAAGGTGAAAGTTTTTATTGTAAACGACATTCAGGTCCCGGCCTTCTCCTTCACCCGGCACCTTGCGGCAAAGCACCTTTCCTGTTCTGACTTCTTCTTCCGCTGCCAGTCTGGAGATAATGGAAATTCCCATTCCGTTCATGACGGAACGTTTAATTGCCTCCTGGCTCTCCATACTTGCGACTACGGTAAGCTGATCCACATCGATCCCGTAGCGTTTCAGCTGTTTTTCCGCTTCCTTTCGTGTCCCGGATCCTTCCTCCCTCATGATATAGGATTCTGATTTCAGCCAGTCCAGATTTTCCTGCTCCATAAGCGCCTGATACTTTTCCGTATTCGGCATAATGATAATCAGTTCATCCTTATAGAAAGGAATATATTTGCAGAACTTCCTCTCGAGAACAGTTCCGGAAAACCCGATATCAGCCGCTCCCCCGGAGATCAGTTCGATCACTTTGGAACTGTCCGTCTCAATGACCTTAAACTGCTCTTTCGGATATTTCTCAATGAACCTTGCCAAAATCCCCGGCAGAATATACTGCGCCGGAATTGTGGATGCCGCAATTGTGATCTTTCTGACATCCGACTGTCTCTCTCCGCAGAAACATGCCTCAATCTGCTCTTCCAGATCAATCATCTGTTTTGCGTAGCTGTAGAGAACGGTTCCATCCTCGGACAGACTCACCTCTTTTGTATTTCTGATAAACAGCCTTGCATCCAGCTCCTTTTCCAACGAGGCAATATGTGCGCTGATCGTCGGCTGTGTCAGATACAGCTCCCTTGCCGCTTTGGAAAAGCTCTTCTTATCTGCAACACATACGAATGCCTCCAACTGTTTTAAATTCATAAATATGCAACCCTTTCGCTCTCTGCTCCTGTTTTCTTAGTCACTTTCTGGCTGTCCATATATTCCAGGATCGGCTTGGCGCTCTTCCGGCTTGTTCCAAACATATCCCGCACCTCAGCAATCGTAATCAAACCGTCCTTCTGAAGTTTCTCAATAATCTTTGCTTTTGCTTTCTCCATATAGGACGCCAGTGTATACATTTCATCGTTGATCTTTACGACAGTTCCGTCGGAAATCAGCACCTGAAGCACATCTTCCTTCACTCCGTCCGGGAGCTTCGGAAATACGATCTCTGAAAAACGGACAAAATCATACCCCGCTTTCTCAAAGGTCTCAAGAATCGTCCGGGATGCTTTCTCAAATACCGCATCTTTTGGTATCTCATAAGCCGGGGCATGGAGGTACTCTCCGCTGCGTCCGATCTTTCCCTCATTTATCAGCATTTCAATATACATGTCAAATACATTTGGCTTGACCTGCTTCATAAAGCGCATATGCACTTCTGCCTTCGGCATACCCGGCCGGTACGGATGAACCTTATGGAATCCTTCCAGCTCTTTTAAAATGGACTCTGTCATGCTCTCCTGCGAACTTCTGTGCCATACATAGGTATCTTTCTTCATAGGGAACACATGAATCTGTCCTGCCGCCTGCAGCTCTTTTACATCTTCCTCCACTTCCTCCGGTGCAAGCGCAGTGATCTTGGCCAGTTCCGCAACTGTCACCATAGTCTTGTCATGCTGGCGGATATGAAGCTCGATCACATCAGCAGAGGAGCCGGACTCTTTTTTCTTCAGTTCCTCAATCACATCCGGCTGGAATCTCTTCTTCCATTTCGGATTCGGCTCCAGAATCACGCCGCCCCCGATGGTCTCCATTGGAGAATAGAAGCGCACAACAAACCGGTCGCCTCTTCGCACGGCGATCTCCTCCTCCAGACGCAGCTGCACAAAGCCGCTCTCGCCCGGTCCGATCTCCTCTTTATCAAGCAGGACGGCACGGCATAGAACTTCGCTTGTCCCTGTAAACAGGTGAAGTCTTGCATTATTGGTAAGGATCCTCATGGAAGATGGAAGGACATTGAGCCTTACGTCCAGAAGATCTGTATTTTTCATATTTTTCGGCGGCGCAAGAACGCAGCCCCTCTTGATCTCAGACTTTTTGATGTTGGAGAGATTGATGGCCACACGCTGTCCTGCATAGCAGACATCCACATTTTCGCCGTGGACCTGGATATTCCGGATTTTACATTCTTTTCCGATCGGATACATGCAAAGGGTATCCTCTTTCCGGATTGTCCCCGCAAGCAGGGTTCCGGTAATGATTGTCCCGAATCCGGATATGGTAAACGCACGGTCAATCGGAAGTCTCGGAATCGTATGAATATCTTTTTCTGTCACTTCATTTTCCGTCATCCGCTGGATCGTATCGATAAGATCAGACAGCCCCTCTCCTGTAGCAGCGGATACCTTTACAATCGGTGCATTCTCAAGGAATGTGCCATGCAGTTCCTCACGCACTTCCTCCTCGACAAGCTCCATCCACTCTTCATCCACAAGATCGCATTTGTTGAGGACAATGATACTCTTCTCAATACCAAGCTCGCCAAGAATGTCCATATGTTCTCTTGTCTGCGGCATGATTCCCTCATCCGCCGCGATTACAAGCATGACCAGATCCATCCCTACCACGCCTGCAACCATATTGTTAATAAAACGCTCATGTCCCGGCACGTCGATAATCCCTGCCCGGTCGCCGTTTGGAAGGTCGAAATAGGTAAATCCAAGATCGATCGTGATCCCTCTTCTCTGCTCTTCTTCCCATCGGTCTGTATTTCTTCCTGTCAGCGCCTTGATCAGCGTCGTCTTTCCATGGTCAATATGACCGGCTGTTCCTATGATAATGTGTTTCATGTTATTTCATTCCCACTGTCTCTATCGTAATTATAATATCTGCTTTAACTCGTCTGCCGCAAGCTTCATCCGGTCTTCCTCGATGGTCCTCACATCCATCAGAATCGTATCGTTGACCGTCCTTGGGATGATCGGAACCTCCAGATGGCGCATTGCCGTCTCAAGCTCCGGAACACTCATCGTTTCCGGGCGGATGCCGACAGCCATACTCGGAATCCTCTCAAGCGGAAGAGATCCCCCTCCGATCTGGGATTCACACTTCTGAAGAGTGATAGCCGCCTTAAGTCCTTTTCTTTCCAGCATCCGTTTAAATCGTCTTGCAGACTTTTCCACCTCTTCGGCAGATTTTGTAATCATGCGAAGAACCGGAATCTTGTTTACCGCGTTTTCTTCGCTTAAATATTCCTGTAATACCAGCTCCAGCGCCGTCGCCGTAAACTTGTCGATACGGAGGGCTCTTGTCAGCTGGTTCTTCTTCATTTTATCAATGTATTTTTTCTTTCCGACGATAATTCCCGCCTGCGGTCCTCCAAGAAGCTTGTCCCCGCTGAAGCAGACTACATCCGCTCCCTTCCGGATGGAATCCTGTACCGTTGGCTCATAAGTCAGTCCGTATTTACTCAGATCGATGAGCACACCGCTTCCAAGATCTTCGATAATCGGAAGATCGTACTCTTGTCCTAACGGGATCAGATCATCGATGCCTACAGACTCGGTAAATCCGACAATCCGGTAATTACTTGTGTGAACCTTCAGAAAAGCTTTCGTCTCCTCTGTGACAGCATCCGCGTAATCAGAATAGTGAGTCTTATTCGTCGTTCCCACTTCCACAAGTCTGGCTCCGCTTTGCTCCATCACGTCCGGAATCCTGAATTTCCCGCCGATTTCCACAAGTTCTCCTCTGGATACGACAACCTCTCCTCCTTTTGCCATGGAACTTAAAATCAGCATAACGGCAGAAGCATTATTATTGACTGCCATGGCAGCCTCCGCTCCCGTAATCTTGCAGAGAAGCTTCTCAAAGTGAGAGTACCGCTCCCCACGTCTGCCGGCCTCCAGATCATACTCCAGATTGGAGTATCCGCATGCTACTTCCGCAAGCCTTGCCATATGCTCCCTGCTGATCGGGGCACGTCCCAGATTGGTGTGGAGAATCGTACCTGTCGCATTGATCACCGGGCGCATATCCGGCGTATGCATCTTCTCCACCCGCCGGATAATATCCGGAATCAGATTGTCAATTCCGCGGCGGATCGTCTCCTCTTCGTCGCATGTCCGGATCAGTCCGCGCACATACTCTGTCTGCTCCCTGATAGCATCCATCACCGTGTCTCGTTCATAAATCGAAGCTGCGTTTTGGATTCTTTCATCTTCCAGCAGTATATCCACCTTCGGAATACTGCGGTAAAAAATATTTTTGTCCATTTTCGTCTCTTTTCCATTCTCCGGCATCTATACAAGCCGGATGAATGTGTTGTCCTCCTGATCTTTTTCCGATACTTCACCTATCATGGCCACCCTGGTATCCAGTCCCTTTTTCTCAAAATCTTCCATGACAGCATCTGCCTGCTCCGGCGCAACGCTGATCAGAAGCCCTCCGGATGTCTGCGGATCATAAAGGAGATCCACGTAGTGTTCCGGCGTACTGCCGATATCCACATACTGTCCGGAATGTCCTCTGTTTTTGTACGCCCCTGCCGGAATCAGTCCCATCTTTGCATACTCAACCGCATCCGCAAAATACGGGATCTTTCTCACATCCAGATTCAGGCACACTCCGCTTGCAGTTGCCATCTCGGCCCCGTGTCCAAGAAGCCCGAATCCTGTCACGTCCGTGCAGGCGGATACGTCATACTTCTCCACAACCTCTTTCGCTTTCTTGTTGAGAGAAGACATGACAGTCTCCGCCTCCTTGATCGCTCTTTCAGAAGCCATCTCCGCTTTGATCGCCGTATTGACGATACCGTTTCCAATCTGCTTTGTCAGAATAAGCTTATCTCCCGGCCTGCAGCCGTAATTTTTAAAAATCTTCTTCGGATGAACGAATCCGGAAACACAGAGTCCGTATTTCGGTTCATCATCCTGAATGGTGTGTCCGCCCACCAGCACGGCGCCTGCTTCCATCACCTTGTCCGCTCCGCCTTTTAAGATTTCTCCTAAAATGGACGGATCCAGACAGTTCGGGAATCCGACGATGTTAAGCGCCACCTTCGGCTCTCCTCCCATGGCCCACACATCGCTTAACGAATTGGCTGCCGCAATCTGGCCGAACATATATGGATCATCTACGATCGGAGTGAAGAAATCAACCGTCTGGATCATGGCGATGTCATCTGTCACCTTGTAGATCGCAGCATCATCCGCTGTCTCGATTCCGACGATCAGGTTGTCATCATGGAATTTCGGTAGCTTACCCAGAACCTGGGCAAGGGTCTCAGGACCTATCTTGGCGGCTCACCCCGCCGTCTTTGTCATTTGTGTCAATTTCACATCCTGAATCATCTTTTTCTTCTTCTCCTTTCGCATGTACTTATAGAAAAAACTTATAACTTTTTTATTATATCATAAACCGAAACAAGATCAACCAAAAATCTACGTTTCCCGTCAAAAAAATATCAGGATCAGCACAGTCTGATGCCGATCCTGATGTATACTTCCATACTGTTGTCTTTATGGTCTGATCACTTTTGATGCCTGTTCCATCGTCTCTACAATGCTGTACATATTTGTTACTGTTCCGACAGCCAGCTTCTCTTTCAGTCCATAGTAATCAAGACATGTTCCGCACGTCATGATCTCAACGCCCTGTGCCTCCAGATTCTTCAGATCTTCCAGAGAGTCGGACTCCTCTGTCGTCAGTGTCGCGCCTCCATTATAAAAGAGCATGGTCTTTGGCAGCTCCTCAAGCTGTGTCACCGCAAAGAGGAAACTTTTCATCAGGACTTTCCCCAGCTCCTCGTTTCCGCTTCCCATCTTGTCCGAAGATACGACAACGATCGTATTTCCTCTCTTGTCCGGTGTGCAGGAAACCTCTTCTTCAGCCTCTTCTGCTGCCGGTGCACCTTCCATCTCAATCAGGATGCGGTATTCTTTCTCCGCTTTCTTTTCGGATGTTACTTTTCCGCCTGAGGACTGAGCCATCTTTGTCACATTCTGAACAGCGATTTCGTTATCTACCAGTACTTCGATTGTATCCGGTCCTGTCAGCTCCTTCATTGCTTTCTTTGTTTTAATTACAGGAATCGGACAATTATCTCCGATTGCGTTTACTTTGATCATTTCTTGTTCCACCTTTCCTGTTTAGTTCCATATCTACCGATTATTTTAACACTAAGCAAATAGCCGGTAAACGGATTTACTTATCGGTTTTTCGTATATCAATCATTTGCTTTTTCTATAGGTTCGGCTCAAAAAGGGTGTTTTTCATTGAGCTTTTATTCCTTTACTGCTATAATAAACAGGATTATGGAGGATTCACAAAACGGAATCACACCGTCACGATAAATATCAGATATAGAAAGGATTGTTAATCATGTGGATTGCAGATGGTTGGAAAGATTATGAAGTCATAGACTGTTCCGGCGGGGAAAAGCTGGAACGCTGGGGTGATTACATCCTGGTCCGCCCGGACCCGCAGGTAATCTGGAATACTGAAAAGACAAACCGCGGGTGGTATCATCCAAACGCACATTATCACAGAAGTAAAAAAGGCGGCGGAGAATGGGAATTCTTCAGCCTTCCGAAGCAATGGCAGATCCATTACCGGGATCTGACCTTTAATCTGAAGCCTTTCAGCTTTAAACATACGGGACTCTTCCCTGAACAGGCGGCAAACTGGGACTGGTTTTCTGAAAAAATCCGTTCCGCCGGACGCCCGGTCAAGGTGTTGAACCTGTTTGCCTACACCGGAGGAGCCACTCTTGCGGCTGCCGCTGCCGGAGCGCACGTCACTCACGTGGACGCTTCCAAAGGCATGGTCACATGGGCAAAGGAAAATGCTGCTTCTTCCGGCCTTTCGGACGCGCCGATCCGCTGGCTTGTGGACGACTGTATGAAATTTGTCGAAAGAGAAATCCGCAGAGGAAATCATTATGATGCCATCATCATGGATCCGCCTTCCTACGGTCGCGGACCAAAAGGCGAGATCTGGAAGATCGAGGATGCCATTCATCCTCTGATCCAGAAGTGTACACAGATTCTGTCCGACAAGCCGCTGTTTTTCCTTGTAAACTCTTACACAACCGGCCTCGCTCCTGCAGTTCTGACCTATATGCTCGGCACGGAGTTGAAACAGTTCCACGGTCATGTGGACTCTCAGGAAATCGGTCTTCCGGTTTCTTCAAACGGTCTTGTACTTCCATGCGGGGCAAGCGGCCGTTGGGAAAGCGGGGTTTCGGCATAATGAAAATTCAGATCCTCTCCTTCCCGGAACAGTTATCTTCAGAGGGCACCTCATTTGAGGTGTCCCATTTACTCTGGGGGACGAAATTTGCTCCTCCCGTTACAGGCCGGATCGGATATGTGCCCGGTGACGGATTCTACGTGGAAATGACCTGTTTTGAGACAGATCCGCTCCGCCGTCAGACCGGTTTTCAGGTTCCTGTTTACCTGGACAGTGCCATGGAAGCGTTTTTTCACTTCCCGTTTTCCGGAAAGCGAAGCCGGAAACTCTCTCCGTATATCAATCTGGAATTCAACGCAAACGGCGCTCTCCTTGCCCAGTACGGATTTGCCCGTACCGGCCGTACCCTGTTTTCGGAAGCAGAATGCCGTGCGCTGTCACACCATGTCCGTCTGATGCCGGACTGCTGGAAACTGACCTTCCATCTTCCGCTTTCCCTTTTGGAACAGATTTACGGAATCACAAAATCCGGTCTTCCCGATACCTTTTCCTGCAACTTTTATAAGATTTCGGAAGATCCGTCCATCGAGCATTACGCTGCATTTTCGCCCATCCTGTCAGACGCTCCGGATTTTCACAGACCGGAATTTTTTGAAAAAGCCACGTTTTGAAAGTACTTTCTCTTTTTATGTGTTATACTGTAACTATCAAACAAAAGGGAGATTTTAGTCATGAGATTCTACGTGGAAAAAGATTACGATGCTCTGAGTCAGAGAGCTGCCAACATCATCGCAGCACAGGTTATTTCAAAACCGGACTGTGTACTTGGTCTGGCTACAGGTTCTTCTCCGGTCGGAACCTACAAAAACCTTGTTGCCAAATACGAGAATGGTGACCTTGATTTTTCACAGGTGAAGACAGCCAATCTGGATGAGTACAAGGGACTTCCAAAAGATAATGATCAGAGCTACTATTATTTCATGCATGATCATCTGTTTGATCATGTAAATATCGATCCGGCAAACACCAACATCCCGGACGGCACATGCGAAGACAGCGAAGCAGAATGTGCGCACTACGAAGAAGTCGTTGCTTCTCTCGGCGGTGTGGATCTTCAGCTTCTCGGAATCGGACACAATGGTCATATCGGATTCAACGAACCGGGCAGTGAATTCCCGAAAGCAACACATTGTGTTGACCTTCAGCCAAGTACGATTGAAGCAAATAAACGTTTCTTTGCTTCCGCTGATGATGTTCCGAAACAGGCTTACAGCATGGGAATCGGAACCATTATGCGCGCAAAGAAAATTCTCCTTATTGTAAGCGGAGAAGATAAAGCTGAAGCGGTCGCAAAATCATTCTTTGGGCCTGTTACACCGGAAGTACCTGCATCAATCCTGCAGTTCCATCCGGACGTAACCGTTGTAGCTGATGAGGCTGCTTTTTCCAAAGTTCCTCGTTAACATGTAATCAGGAATGCCGGGAGGAAGGATTCTTTCCCGGCATCCTTTTCTTTCAGACAAAGGAGTACTATTATGATTATCAAAAATGTAAAAGTATACGGGGAGGATTTTCACTTCCATCCGGGTGATGTAGTGATTGAAGACGGACTGTTTTGCGAAACTGCTTCCGGTTCCGGTGAAGTTGTGGACGGCGGCGGTGCCTACGCCATTCCGGGACTGATTGACATTCATTTTCACGGATGCATGGGAGCCGACGTCTGTGATAACGATCCGGAAGCACTTCGGACAATTGCCGAATATGAAGCTTCCATAGGTGTAACAACCATCTGTCCGGCCACCATGACACTTCCTTCAGAAGAGCTCAAGAAGATTCTTGCTACCGCTGCTTCCTACACAAATGAGCAGGGTGCACATCTTGTGGGTCTGAATATGGAAGGGCCTTTTATAAGTATCGCAAAGAAAGGCGCGCAGGACGAAAGGAATATCATTCCATGTGATGCCGCTCTTTTTAATGAATTTCAGGATGCCGCAAAAGGGCTGATCAAATTTATCGGCGTTGCGCCGGAAATGGGTCTGGAACGGACACTTGATTTTATCCGGAAAGTGAAGGACAACGTATCCGTTTCTCTGGCACATACAAACGCTCCATATGCAGACGCAAAGGCCGCTTTCGATGCCGGAGCCTGCCATGCGGTTCATCTTTTCAATGCCATGCCTGCATTTACCCACCGGGAACCGGGTGTTGTCGGCGCTGTATTTGACAGTCCACATGTATTCGCAGAGCTGATCTGTGACGGAGTCCATATTCATCCGTCCATGGTACGGGCTGCCTTTGCCATGCTTGGTTCCGAAAGAATCTGCCTGATCAGTGACAGTATGCGCGCCACAGGAATGCCGGACGGCTCCTACACCCTCGGCGGACTGGATGTCAATGTGTCCGGAAAACATGCCACTCTGGCAGAGGGCGGAGCACTGGCCGGATCCGTGACAAACCTTGCCGACTGTATGCGTACCGCAGTAACCGAGATGGACATTCCGCTGGAAGACGCTGTCCGTTGTGCCACCTACAATCCGGCACGTGCACTGCACCTGGAGCATCTGTACGGAAGCATCTCTCCGGGCAAAATCGGAAATCTGGTCCTGTTAAATCCGGATCTTTCCCTGAAACAGGTTATCATCAACGGCTAATGACAAGGAGGTGCCGGATATGAACCATCAGGATTTCATCTCCCGTCCGGGATTTGTCTACCGGATCGGAAATCAATATTATTACCTTGGAAAGTGGATCTGTCAAAAATGCAATGATTCTGACGCTGCAGACTCCCACTATATGTATGAACTGGCATATAAGGAACAAAATCCCGCGGACCTGAATCTCTATTTCCAGAAGCTTCGGGCCTACAGCGATTTCGCTCTTACGCCTCCTCTTGACAAAGAAGGCGTACACCGTGCTCAGGATCTTCTTCTGGAAAGTCTGTCCGACATACAGGCAGAAGACCTGACACATCAGATTCACGTCTTTGAGGAATGCTGCAGCCGCTTTCTGAATCTTTAGGATGTACGCACATTCCTCATACATCGCAAAATCAGCCGTACAGAGAAGGACTGCCTTTTCTGTACGGCTGATTCTTACTTTTCTTTCAGTATACTGATCACATCAAACAATGATTCACACTGCCATGTGCTGAGACTTTTGATCTCCTCGTCCGGCCTGACCAGATCCGGTATGACAATCGGATACATGCCCGCTGCATACGCAGAACGGATTCCGTTCGGCGAGTCCTCCAGTGCGGCCGCTTCCGAAGGCTTCACTCCAAGTTTCTCACATGCTTTCAGATAAATCTCCGGATCCGGCTTGGCATGTGTGACCATATCGCCAAAGACCGCGGCGTCAAAATAATCCCAGATCCCTCCCTCTTTCAGAAGCGTTCTGGAATAGGCCTCCCCGGACGAAGTGGCGACCGCCAGCAGGTATCCTTCTTCTTTTGCGTAAGAAAGCAGTTCATCCACACCCGGCTTTTTCGGAACTCCTTCCGTCTCCTTCAATTCATAGAAAATCTCCCTTGTCATCTGATTAAAGGTCTCTACCGGAAATTCCTCTCCAAATGTCTCCCTGAAATACCTGCTTCTTCTTACAACATTAAACCCGAGGGTATGATAGATGTGATCTCCTACGTTTGGGTATCCCAGCCGTTCTCCGGCGATATACCACGATTTTTGGACCACTTTCTCCGAGTCAAAGAGAAGCCCGTCCATGTCAAATACCAGTGCCCTGATCTTTGGCTGCATCGTCTTTCATCCTTTCTGCTTTATAGTTTTCCGCTTCCTATGGCATCCTTTACATAGGAGGTCACGTCTTCAAGCTTTTGCAGAATTTCCTGACGTTCTTCCCACTCTTCGCCTTTGAGATCAAGGTCTACCAGTGCCTGTTTTACTTCTTTTAATTTTAAAATCAGTTCCTGTCCCATAAACTTTCCCTCCTGTTGTTCTTTTGCCTATATTTTACTACTTCCGTCTTCCGAGGTAAAGGAGTTTTAATTTTCCCACTCCCAGAGATTCTTCTTTTCCTGATTTTCTTTTGGCGTTTTGAAAATCAGTTCCGGGCTCTTGGCGCTTACTTTCGTGTAAGGCGGCACGGACTCTGTAATGAAAGTATTTCCTCCGATAATGCAGCGTTCCCCGATCACGGTATCTCCACCAAGGACGGTGGAATTCGAGTAGATCGTCACATGGTCGCCGATGGTAGGGTGTCGTTTCAGTCCGGCAAGCTTCTGTCCGTTTCTTGTAGACAGCGCCCCCAGCGTCACGCCCTGATAAAGTTTGACATAGTCACCGATCTCGGTCGTCTCCCCGATTACAATTCCGGTGCCGTGGTCAATAAAGAAATATTCTCCGATTCTGGCTCCCGGATTGATATCGATCCCTGTTCTTCCATGCGCATACTCTGACATGATCCGCGGAATAAACGGGATCTTTTCACCATAAAGCACATGGGCAATCCGGTACACATAAACCGCGAACAGTCCAGGATAGGAAAAGATAATCTCCTCCCGGCTCTGGGCCGCCGGGTCCCCGTCAAATCCAGCCTGTACATCTTTGAGCATCAGATTCTGGATATCCGGAATCCGGGAGAAGAAGCGGTCCGTCACTTCCTGAGCCTTCTGCTCTACATTCTCTTCTTTCCCCTGATATCTCAGCGCAATGGTGATCTGCTCTTTCAGCGCATCGTAAAGATGGTTGATCCGGTATCCTGCATAGTAGGCGGTATCCAGTTCCAGCGCGCTGTCTTTTCCAAAATATCCCGGAAAAATAATCTGTCTGAGATCACGGATAATCTCAATCACCGCCGCGCGCTCCGGAAGCCTCCGCCCTTTTTTCGGCATGAACAGTTCCTCAGTGAGGTAATTACGGTTCAGTTTTTCTACAACTTCTTTTATCGTATCTTTTTTCATAATGACTCCATTTTCTTTTTGCTTTATCTTATTACAGTGTGAATGTGATGTCAACCTTGTTCTTTTTCATGCAGTCCTCTCCCTTCCCTGACGTTCCGGGCCGGGTAAAAGAAAAAAACAGGAAGATCTGCATCAGAACCTCCTGCTCTTTTTTGTGAGTTACATTATAGCCATGAATGACAACTCTATTTTATTTTAAAGTTGTTACTTTTGCAAGTACTTTTTTACTGATGCGGATACATAAATTTCTGTACCCTTTCCGGACATTCCTCATCCCCTGTATAATACAGGATATCATTGAGTTTAAACACCGCTTTTGGCCCCGGAGACATCATAAGCACTCCATTTCTCCTGATTGCGATCACGGTCGCAAAGGTTTCCTGCCAGAAATCCACTTCCCCGACAGTCCGGTCCAGATAAGGAGTCTGATCTGTAATCACAATTTCATACGGGATAAATGGATTGGTTGACCGGTAACGCTCAATCTGATCAATCATCTCTGTCAGATAATCATAGAGCTCTTTGATTTCCTGCTGCTGGCGTTCCACACTGTCAAGAATATTCCGTTTTAGATTCTGGATTGATTTTGTCTGTTTCTGCTGCTGAAGAAAATTCTTTGCATTATCCACCGACTTGATCAGAACACCGCTGTTTTTCTCAATCGTCACCACATCCCAGTCCGCAAGAATACACATTGCTCTGCGCGCTGTCTCCGAAGAAACACTGTACTGACTCCCGATGGCGGATCTTGCATAGATTTTCTGATCCTCCTGATAAATTCCATTTACAATTTTATAGGCAATATCCGTAGCAATCTGCTGATACTTCGGGATTCCGTTATCTGCTCTTCTCTTATTCATTCTGTCTGTCCTCCCTTTCTTTGCATGTCGGATCTTTTCTTTCGTGCTACCGGATGACGGAATAATGATGCGGAGATGTGATCTGCGCGCTCCAGCAGCTGCAGATGCCGTTCCTCCGCCCCTCGCACCAGTCTGCGCTGGTACAGTGCATCGTTACATCCGGGACGGCGAACATGCCGCTGTAACGTCCGGATACCTTCCCGTTCTCCTGTCCCGCTACGTACCCGTTGGATACGAGGAAGTGCTTCGGAGCATACTCCGAGAAATCCCAGTAACAGTCATCCGTCCCATGTCCCGGAAGCGTAATGCACCAGTATTCTCTGTGAAGTCCGGCGAGCCCGTCCTCATTTGCCGCCAGCCATGCCGCCCTTTCTTTCCAGGTGTTTCCTGTATAGAGAAAATTCCTGCTGCCGTCTTCACGGGTATGAAAAATCAGTCCTGTCCTGTCATGAAATGCTTTCAGAATCTCAAGATGTTTCTGGCACCGTTCCACCATTCCAAGAAACCGCTCGTTTCTACGCAGCTTTCTGAAGTCCGACCGGAAGTTTTTGATGTCCTCTTCCAGTTCCACCGGGATTCCCTCTTCATTTCTCGGAACATCCGCGCTTCTGGAAATGGCAAGAAGCCGCATGTAAATCTCTCTCATTCTTGAGGAGACCCGGACCAGTTCTCTCCACATGCAGCGGTCCTGCTCATAAAAAGCGTCGAGAATCCCCGCGGACTTAAGTGTCTGTTCCATCTCCGCTTTCAGTCCGTCTTTCTGCGGCCAGAGTACCTGATACCTCCCGCCGATGCTCTCTCCCCTTTTCAGGAAACAAAGCCTGCCCGGAAAAGTTAAAAGTACTTCCATCAGGCTGGTAAGTGTCACCGCTTTTCCCGGAAGAAACCCTCCTCTGGAAAGATCCTGCAAAAGCAGCAGAGCAAGCACCTCGTTCATCCACCGTTCCGAAAAGAGATCCGGAAGGTATACAGTCCGGATTCCGTCACCCGGCCGTACCCGGCCTGTCTGAAGGAACCCGCTGATATGTTCCGGATCAAACTGTGTAATCAGCAAATCATATCCCTCTTCTGCCGCCCGGTCCTGTATCTCCCGGTAAATCTCTCCGCTGTCTGTCCCATTGATTCTTTTATTGCGGGTTCCACAGTTGACTGCCAGTTTTTCTGTTCCGTCTTCCAGCAGGAAACATTCTCCAAGCCCCATATTGTACATCTGTATTTCCATATTCCGGTCCTCTCTTTTGTCCTTGTTCCAGACTCCCCCTACGTCTGACAGGAGATCCCCTGCCGTCCGGCCGGAATCTCCTGTCTGCATTCGTCTGTCTGACTTTTCTCTTTACTCCTCATCCTGGAGTTTTCGTACCACTTCTTTCATGGATTTGCGGAACTCTTCTTCATTGGAATTATAAAACAGAAGGAGCTCCTGATCTTTGCTTTTGTCGTTCAGTTCTTCCGGGATGGAAAAATCAGTCTTTGCCATGTACTCATCCCAGTGTGCCAGCTTCCATGTGTCACGGTCGCTGTTTCTCCGGATCATCCTCTTCTTGCAGATCGCCGGATCTGTGACAACCCACACAACATAAAGTCTTGCATTCTTTCGCATCAGATCCTGCCGGAGGCTCTCCATAAATCTCGGATTTCTGACCTCACGGGTAAACGGCGCGTTGATCAGCGCAATGTCATCGTATTCCAGCGCATCCACCGCCATATCCAGAATCGCCGCATATTCGTAATCACGGATATGTTCTTCAAAGAAATCCGAGCTTCTGTCATATGGCTGATTTGCCACTTCAAAAATCTGTCTGCTCAGAATAATCAGTGCATCTTTATCCAGATATACAACATGATTCAGTTCTGCCGCAAGTTTCATGGCAACATAGGTTTTTCCGCATGCCGGTGGTGATGTAACTAAAATGAGTTTCTTTTTCATGGATTCATGCCCCTTTCCTCATATTATCTATACACTATCATACCACAATGTCTAGCAAACCTCATCAAAATTTTGTCCCGCGAACTGAGAATGATACAGTTTTTCGTACATACCTTTCTTTGCCAGAAGCTCTTCGTGTGTTCCCTGTTCCACAATATCTCCGTCCCGCAGTACCAGAATCATGTCCGCGTCCCGGATTGTAGAAAGCCGGTGGGCGATAACGAAGGATGTTCTTCCCTCCATCACCCGAAGCATGGCTTCCTGAAGCCTTCTCTCAAGTCTGGTGTCCACCGAGGATGTCGCCTCGTCCAGAATCAGAATCTGCGGATCCTTCAGAATCGCTCTTGCGATGGTAAGGAGCTGCTTTTCTCCCTGAGAAATATTGTTCGCTTCCTCATTGATCAGTGAATCGTATCCTCTGGACAGTGTGCGGATGTAGTGGTGGACATTTGCCATCTTCGCAGCGCTGATAATCTCATCTTTTCTTGCATTCTGTCTTCCGTAGCGGATATTGTCATAAATACTTCCGGAGAACAGCCATGTATCCTGCAGTACGAGCGAGAACAGCGATCTCAGATCTTCCCGTTTCATATCCCGGATATCAATGCCGTCAATCTTGATGGAACCACCCTTCACGTCGTAAAAGCGGAGCAGCAGATTCATCAGCGTTGTCTTTCCTGCTCCTGTCGGACCGACGATCGCCACCGTCTGGCCTTTCTTGACATCGATATTGACATCTTTCATCAGAAGTTCCTTATCGTATCCAAACTGTACATGTTCAAAGGTCACATTGCCTTCGATTTTATCCTTTGCAATCTCTGCCTTTCCGCCCTGATCCTCTTCCTTCTCAGCAAGAAGGGTAAAGATTCTGCGCATGGCGGAAAAGGCTGCCTGTACCTGTGCGGAAAGCTGGGAAACCTGGGACAGCGGATCGTTGATCTGCCAGATATAGCGCACAAATGCCTGAAGCTGTCCGATCGTAATGGTCCCCTGAATAACCTGAAGACATCCGATTACCGCACAGGTACCGATCGTCAGGTAAGTCACAAGTGACACGCAAGGAGAAATCAAAGAGGAGACAAACTGCGCCTTGAACGCGGAATTTCTCATCTTCTGATTTACTTCCTCAAACTGTTTTTCCACATCTTCCTGTTTATTGTAACTGATAATCTCATTAAATCCGCCGTACAGCTCCGTGATTGCACCATTCAATTGTCCTACGGTTTTCTGCTGAATGTCAAACAGATCCTGGGAACGCTTTACAAATACCTTCGTAATAAGTGCCACGAGCGGAATAATGATCAATGCAATCAGCGTCATCGCTACATTGATCCGAAGCATCATGCTGACCGCAAGAATAAAAGTCAGCACCCCGCTGATCACCCTGGTCAGCGTCTGCTGCAGAGCATTGCTCAGCGTATCCACATCGTTGGTCACACAGCTTAATACATCTCCAAAAGCGTGCTCGTCAAAATAGCTGACCGGCATCTTCTGGATTTTTTTCTGAAGTGCCCCTCTCAAATCATGCATCGTCTGCTGAATCGCATTGGTCAGGAAAAATGCCGACACAAGGAGCACCAGTGCCCTTGTCACATAACTTGTACCAAGAAGCGCCAGAATGCGGAATACCTTGTCAAAATGTACATGTGCCCCGCTGACACCCTGGAGAATTTCAGACGCGTCCCGGGCGAGCTGTGTCGTTGCAAGCCCCTCTATTGTCGGATTCAGGGAATAGATTGCTGTCGCAAACACTGTCGTCAGGACTGCCACTAAAAGTTTTCCTTTGTACGGACTTACAAACCGTCCCATCCCTTTCATACATGTCTTCCAGCCGATCTGTTCTTTATTCATAAGCCAGTTCCTCCTCACTCAGCTGGGAAGCTGCAATTTCATGATATACACTGCAGTTTTTAAGCAGTTCTTTGTGCGTGCCCTTTCCGACGATCCTGCCCTCGTCCAGAACAATAATCTGGTCTGCATCCATAATCGTAGAGACTCTTTGCGCAACGATCAGGACAATCTCATCCGTCATCTCCTTACGAAGCTCACTGCGCAGCTTTGCGTCCGTCCGGAAATCCAGTGCGGAGAAAGAATCGTCATAGATATAGATATCCGCGTGCCGCACCAGTGCTCTTGCGATCGAAAGCCTCTGCTTCTGTCCTCCGGAAACATTTCCCGCGCCTTCTACAATCCTCTCCTGAAACTGCCCCGGTTTCTCCATAATGAAATCATAGGCCTGCGCTACTTTTGCCGCATGGACTACTTCTTCCATGCTCGCGTTCCGGTTGCCGAAACGGATATTCTCCTCGATTGTCCCACTGAAAAGATTGGCCTTCTGGGACACAAATCCGATCCGTTCGCGGAGCTTATAAATGTCCATATCCCGTACGTCCACTCCGTTGATCAAAATCTTTCCGGCTGATACATCATAAAATCTCGGGATCAGCTTGATCAACGTACTCTTTCCGGAACCGGTGCTTCCGATAAATGCTACCGTCTCGCCTTTCTTCGCCTCGAAAGAAATATGCTGCAGAACTGCTTCTTCTCCGTCCGGATAAGCAAAAGTAACATCATCAAATACGATACTCTTTTCCCTGTCCTCTGTCTTTGAAGCATCCGGGTGGTTCTCGATGATTGACTCGGTTTTAAGTACCCGCCGGATACGTTTTGCCGACACATTCGCCCTTGGATACATCATAAACACAAGGCAGAACAGCAATACGGAAAACATTGCATGGAAAACATAGTCCATAAAAGCAATCAGCTTTCCAACAGGAAGTGTACCGGCATCAATCATAAAGCTCGCAACAACATAGATCGCAATGATCGCAAGATTCATCATAAGAAAGAATACCGGATCTGTCGAGGTCATCAGCTTAAACAGCTTTTTCGACTGGTTCATAAAATTTACATTTTCTTTGTCAAACCGTTCAGATTCATATTCATCATTATTAAAAGAACGAATGACACGGATACCGGTCAGATTCTCACGGAAAATCCGGTTGATAGAATCCAGTGACGCCTGCTGCCTCTCACTGATCGGAGAGGAAATCTTCGCCACAATAACGACCCCGATAATAATCAGAGGAATCGTAGAAATAATGATCAGCGACAGATCCAAAGAGGTGCGGACTGTCAGCATGAAACTTACTACAATCATAACCGGGGTCAGCACTGCCGTCCTCAAAATTACATTCATAAACATCATGATCTGAAAAGCATCATTGTTTGTTCTCGTAATCAGAGATGCCACTCCGATCTCATTCATTTCGCTGTGCGAAAAAGTCTGTACCTTTCGGAAAACATCCTGCCGGATATCATGAGCAATCCCTGTGGAAATCCGGGCACAGCAGTAACCAAGAAGAATGGTGCCGCAGACGCCAATCACAGAAATCACCGCTGTCAGCACTCCCATCTTCATCAAAAATCCTTTGTCCTCATTCATGACTCCCTGGTCGATCATATAGGAAATGATCGTCGGAATCCCCAGTTCCACCAGAGCAAATCCAAAGACGGAAATCACGTTCAGGACAAACCAGAATTTGTATCTTTTCAGATACTCCAAAATCAGTTTCACCTCATAACCTCCCTCATCCAAAAGTGTTGTAAGCCCAATGTATCATATCCTATATTTTCCGGCAAGAGGGGAATGCATTTTCACGTAAAAAAAGGGATTCCGGACTGTTTCCAACATCACAAAACGGACATTGGAACAGTTCCGGAATCCTTTTTCTATTCTGTCTTAAATCAGCATTTTATTTCTGTGCAATCTCATACATTGCTGCCGCCAGAATCTGGTAGGACAGCATCATTTTCTCTACATCCGCACATTCATTCGGCTGGTGAATGACATCCGGCTCTCCCGGGAATGTCGGCCCAAAAGCAACCATATTATCAAATGCTTTTGCATATGTACCGCCTCCGATGGCGATCGGCTGATCGTCTCTTCCTGTTTCTTCTTTATATACGTTCATCAGCTTCCGAATCAGCTCAGAATCCTTCGGCACGTATAACAGTTTGCCTTCAGACTCCAGATCTGCATTCATTCCATAAGCCTCTGCCTGTTTCTTCATTGTTGCAACAAGGGTGTCGCGGTCTCCGTTCTTTGGATAGCGGATATCCAGTGTGAAGAACAGATCTTCCTCTGTGCATTTTACAACACCAAGGTTGACTGTTGTCTCTCCTGTCTCCTCGTCTGTCCAGCAGATATCGAGAGATTTTCCATTTGTCTCTGTTCCGATCTTTTCCAGAATAAAGTTGATCATCTGTCCCGGATCTCCATCGATGCCACAATCTTTTACAGCCTCAAACAGCTTGATTGCCGCATTGACTCCTTTTTCCGGAGTACTGCCATGTGCGCCCTGTCCTTCTGCCACGATTGTAGTCTTTCCATCTGCCTTTGTCACGGTGATGCCGTCTGCTTCTTTGACATCCAGATCACCTTCTACAACCATTGTACATTTTGGTGTTACGACATTCTTTGCTGTACCGCCCTCAATAGAAAGCACTTTGACACTGGACGGACTTTCTACTTTCTTTGTAACTTCCCAGAAAGACTGTCCCTTTTCACAGAAGATAACCGGGAACTGTCCGTCCGGAGTAAAGCCGATCGCAGGCTGTTCTCCGCCAGCTTCGTTATAATGTTTTACACAGGAAGAACCGTTTTCTTCATCTGTTCCGAAAATCACACGGATTCTTCTGTCGATCGGAAGTCCGAGATCACGGATCGCTTTCAGTGCATAAATCGCTCCTATTACCGGTCCCTTGTCATCCAGAACTCCGCGGCCGTACATCTGTCCGTCATGAATCTCGCATGCCAGCGGCGGGTATTTCCATCCCTCTCCAAGCGGAACAACATCCAGATGTCCAAGAACCGCTGCCATTTCTTCGCCCTCGCCATATTCGATCCAGCCAACCTTGTTGTCAAGATTGCCTGTCTTAAATCCAAGCTTCTCGCCCAATGCCAGAGCGTGGTCCAGAGCTTCCTTCGGTCCTCTTCCATATGGTGCGTCTTCCTCCGGTGCGCCTTTGACACTTTCGATTGCGACACTCTCTTTGATGGAAGCAAAGATCTCATCTTTAAGCTCCATCATCTTCTCATTTAATTTTTCATATCCCATTGCTATAACTCCTTTCGCTGAATCACTTCAGCATAGTAACTCACAGAATTATTCTATAATATTCCATGACAAAAGGCAAGAGATATCAGACGATTTTGCCAGTAGAAAACTGCTGAGAAACCTGCCCGGTTCCGATAGTCAGATTTTTCGGCTTTTGGGAAATTTCTCCATTATAACCGCAGGTTTTAGCGGCTGCAGACGGTTTGATCTGGCAATTCTTGTTTCGCAACCGTAGATTCTGGTGTAAAGTGAGCCCCTTGTCAAGGACATCCGAAAAATTTTTTGTCTGGATTTTATAACAGCTTAAATGCTGATGGTAACTCGTTGGTTTTAATATATTTATAGTACTCGTTTGGAGACATTCCATGGAG